>NZ_RHQO01000058.1:0-29294 GCF_003935475.1 Pseudomonas sp. p99-361
CGCGGGCGGCGCTCGATCTCACAGGCGCTGAAGATGCTCCGGCTACCCTTGCCAGAAACCATAGAATCTCCCACAGGGATCGTATCAGGGCTGACCAAGGCTGAAGCCTCACTGGCCAACCCCCGCCATCGACCGCTCGACAAAACGAATACTGTCCCGCCCACCCCGCTTGGACTGATACAACGCCACATCACCCTGCTCGATCAGTGCCGCCAGACTCGCCGGCGGCTGGTCGAACAGGTTGGCGCCAATACTGAGCGTCACCGCCTCCGGCGTCGGCGCCGTCTTGCCCGCATACAGCTGGAACTGTTCCCGCAAGATCCCACCCAGGTCCAATACCCGCTCATTGCTGGTGCCACTGAGCAATATGACAAACTCGTCCCCGCCCAAACGCGCCGCCAGCGAGCGCTCCGGCAGCACCGTACGGATCATCTCGCTCAGGGCGACCAGCAACCGATCCCCGGCAATATGCCCATGCAGGTCATTGACCAGCTTGAAATTGTCGATATCGATCAGCAGCAATGCACCAGGCTGGGTTGGGCTGACGTCCTTGAAAAAAGGGGCTGCCCGCACTTCCAGGGCCCGCCGGTTGTACAGCGCGGTCAGCGGGTCGCGTGCCGCCAACCGGGCAATCCGCTCCTCGCGTCGGTAACGCACGGTGCCAGTCATCGACAAGGCAATCAGCATGATCGCCATCGCCCCCTCCACCAGCGAAACCTGAATGATCAGCCCGCCAAACGTGGCCAGGTCGATCAAGGTACCCGGTGCAATCGCAATGATTGCCTTGACCACGTAGAACACACCATGGAGCAACAGCACGTAGCGCAGCTGCACCGCGCCAACGCTCAACGACTTGCCATGCGGCCGCAACAGGAAGCTCGCCTTGAGGGTCAGCGCCGCTACCAGCAACGAGTTGACCATCAACATCACCTTCGACCACTGCGGCCCCACGGGCAACAGCAGCAGGGCGAACCAGACCAGCACGATGACCAGCCAGGCCCGTGACAAACGCTCCTGGGTAAAGCGCAGCACACCCCACAAGAAGAACCCATGGGCCACTACCAGCAAGCCATTGGCGAACCAAATGCCGATGAACAGCAAACCGATCCCGCGCAACAAGGCCAGCATGCAACCGACCGTGATGGTGGCGAAGCCTGCGCTCCAGAACAGTAGCGAGGACTCGCGAACACTGCGCCATTCAATTGCCAAATACAGGGCAGCCGCCGCTGCCAGGGCAACCGAAATGGTCAGCATTGTAGGTGGATCTAGCGCCATATACGCTTTGGCCTATCTGGTTAACAAGGAAAAGGGCGCGATTGTATGCGCTTGTGATGACTTTTCAGAGGGGCCCTGGTCGGGAGCCCGTAAATCATAGCTTAACCGCAGGAACGCCTGCGGCAGCACCGATATCATATTGATATCATCGCAGGCTGAATAGCTGACCTGACGATCAGTCAGCTTCCCTTCATGAGGCCCTCGGTCAGGCCCAGGCGACCATTTCCTTGCGCCAGATCGTTGCGCAACCGCGCCGTGCTTCAGCCGGTGTCACAACACCCGCTTGATCAACGGTTCCAGGCGGCTGTAGCGCAAACGCCGCAGGAACCGGCGCACTTCCTTGGGGTGTTCGGCCTTCACCCCCAGGGCCTCCAGCGAGTCGATCGGCGGCGCGAAATGGCGCAACCCGTCGAGCTCCGCTTCACGCGGCGCCAACCATTGCCCATGCGGGTCGTCGATCAGCAAGCCGTTCTCCAGGTCCAGGTTGAACCCCCGCGGGTTCAGGTTGTTGCCGGTCAGCAGCGAATAACGCTGATCGACCCACACCCCCTTGGCATGGAACGTATGCCCCGGGTCGTTCCAGATGCGCACTTGTAGCTGCCCGCCGGCTATCGCCGCCTGGCGGCGCCGAACGAAGGCGCGCAAGGTGTCCTCGTACAGGTAAGGCAACGCGCCACTGGCGCTGAACGGTTCGCCTGGGGGGATATAGAAGTCGTTCGCTGTGCGGTCGCCGACAATCAACTCAACCCGCACCCCACGCGCCAACGCCTGGTCAAGCTCGCGCATCACGACACGTGGCGGGTTGAAATACGGCGTACTGATGATGATCTGCGCCTGCGCCGCCGCCAGTAATGCGCACACGGCCCGGTTCAACCGGTTGCCTCGGCCCACGCCCAGCAGCGGTATGACCCGCAGGCCCTGCCCTGGCTCAGGGGCCGGGGCCTGATAGGCCATGCGCCGCAACCGCGCGCGCAAGCGCCGGATGTCACCGCGCAGGCTACGGGTAGAAGGTGGCGCCGGCAGATCGAGACGCGGCGTGGCGGCCGGATGCAGCAGGCGCTGCACCAGGTCGGCCATGGCGTCCGCCAGTGCCGGTGACTGGAATAGGTGATAGCGGTCCAGGCGGTAGCGATCGAAACGGTGCAGGTACACGTTGTTCAGGCTGGCACCGGTATAGATCACACAGTCGTCGATGATGCTGCCCTTGAGGTGCAACACCCCAAACAGCTCGCGGGTCTGCACCGGCACCCCATGGATGGCAATCTCCAGCCCGTGCAACTGGCGCTGGGCCTGGTACCAGGCCGCATTGCCCGGCTGACGCCCGGCCCCCAGGAGCCCGCGGCGGGCGCGGAACCAGTCGACCACGACGGTGATTTGCAGGCCTGGGCGCGCGGCCTTGGCCTGGTACAAGGCGTCCAGTATTTCCTGGCCTGCCTCATCTTCCTGCAGGTACAGGGCCACGATGACAATGCGCCGGGTGGCCATGCCGATACGCTCGAGCAGGCAGGCACGGTAGGCCTTGGCATCGGGCAGCACCTGAATCGACTCAGGTGCGATAGCGTAGCCTGGCAGGCTTGCCAGCAAGGTTTCGGGGTTCACTGACAATCACCTTCTCTATGCGATCACTGTCGGCCCTGCCAACGGGCAGAGCCATTCCTGGCCGCTGCGCCCTGGGTGTAAGATCGACCCGGCAACGACCTATAACAACAAGCACCACGCGAGGCCCTGTTTTTCACTGCCCCTGACAAACCACAGCTCAGCTTGCACAGGTACAGCGCAATGGTCCACCCCGTTTCTGCAAACCCGCCGCTTTCAAGTGTAAAGCGTTGTTCGGTCAAGACCTTCGGCTTTCTGATTTTGCCCAATTTCACCACGATCGGCCTGGCATCGGCCGTCGAAACCCTGCGCATGGCCAACCTGGCCGCACATCAAACCTTGTTTCGCAGTGTGTTGATTGCGGCGGATGAGGCACCGGTGGTGGCCAGCAACGGCATGCGCGTACTGCCCGACTACAGCATCGCCAACGCCCCTGCCCTGGACACGCTGCTGGTGGTAGGCGCCAACCCGATCGACCGTGGCCGCGGCAACCGCCCGCTGATCGAATGGCTGCGCCACCTGGCACGGCAACACCTGCCCCTGGGCGGTATCTGCACCGGCAGTTACCTGCTGGCCAAGGCCGAGCTGCTCACCGGCTACCGCTGTACCATCCACTGGGAAGACTTACCAACCCTGCAAGCGCACTTTCCCGGCATTGTCATCTCCAGCCAGCTGTTCGAGCTGGACCGCGACCGTTTTACCTGCTCGGGCGGGGTGGCGGCGATGGACATGATGCTGCAACTGGTAGCCCGCGAGCCCGGTGGCCAGGCTATCGCCGCCAAGGCCGCCGAACTGCTGCTGTGCGATCGCGTGCGTGGCGAGCGCGACCGCCAACGGGTGCCGTTGCGCACCCTGCTCGGCAGTGCCCAGCCCAAACTCAGCCAGGTGGTGGCGATCATGGAGGCCAACCTCGAGGAACCGCTGACCCTCGAAGAGCTGGCCAGCCTCAACGAGGTGACCGTGCGCCAGCTCGAAAGGCTGTTCCACAAATACCTGCAACGCACCCCCAGCCAGTACTACCTGGAACTGCGCCTGTCACACGCACGGGAGCTGCTGCTGCGCAGCGATGTGCAGGTGCGCGAAGTGGCGCTGGCGTGCGGGTTCAGTTCGCCAGCGCATTTCTCCAAGAGCTACAGCCGATTCTTCGGCTTGTCACCACTGGGCGAGCGGCGGCAGGCCTCGTTGCACTGACCGGGGTCATGGGCTAGGTCAGGTTCGCACCCTTTGCGCGATGCGGGGGCCAGGTGATTCAATCTTCCAGCGCAGCGTGGGCTGTTTCCCGGCACATCAGCATGGCCACCAGCGCCACCAGTGCCGCTGCCAGCAAGTAACCCGCCGGCGCCAGTTTGCTGCCGGTCACCTGGATCAGCCAAGTGGCAATGAACGGTGCAGTGCCGCCAAAAAGCGCATTGGCCGCATTGAAGCTCAAAGCAAAACCGCTGAAGCGCACCCGCGTGGGAAACAGCTCTGCCAGCAGGCACGGCAAGGTCCCGTCGTTCATCGCCAGCATCGCACCGAACAGGATCTGAATCGCCAGGATCACCAGCAGCGGTTGCCCGTCCAGCAGTCTGAACAGCGGCACTGTCAGGCCAAGGAACAACAGCGATGCCACCACCAGCATGGTTTTGCGTCCAAACAGGTCAGACAGCCGCCCCATCAGGAAAACCAGGCCGATATAGGTGGCCAGCGACACCGTCGACGCAATGAATGAATCCCGCTCGCTCATGCCCATTTCAGTGGACAGATAGGTCGGCATGTAGCTGAGCAGCAAATAGAACGCCACCGCGTTGAGGCAGGTAACCCCCATGCCGATAGCCAGGCTGCGGCGATGCTGGCCGAGCAGTTCGCGCAAGGGCGCCCGAGCCATGCCGGCCTTGTTTTCCAGGCGCTGCTCCATTTCCAGGAACTTGGGCGTGTCCTGCAAGCTGATGCGGATATAGCGCCCCACCAGGCCAAATGGCGCCGCCAGCAGGAACGGCAGGCGCCAGCCCCAGGTGTGCAAGGCGTCACTGCTGAGCCCTTCATGCAACAGCGCGACGAACGCTGCCCCAAACAACAGGCCCGCCGCGGTACTGGCCGGCACAATGCTTGTGTACAAGCCACGCCGGCCCGGCGGCGCGTACTCGGCCAGGAACGCTGCTGCACCGGCATACTCACCCGAAGCGGAAAACCCCTGCACCAGGCGAATCAACAACAGCAGCGCCGGCGCCCATAGACCGATCTGGGCGTAACCGGGTAGCAAGCCGATGCAGAAGGTGGACAGCGACATGATCAGGATCGACCACGACAGCGCCGTGCGCCGGCCATACCGGTCGCCGAAATGGCCCCAGACGATGCCGCCCAATGGGCGTACCAGAAACGACAGGGCGAACACTGCAAAGGTTGCCAACAGGCCGGTGGCCTTGTCGGCCTGCGGGAAGAAAGTGGCGGCGATGATGGTGGCCAGGTAGCCATAGGCTGCGTAGTCGAACCATTCGACGAAGTTGCCCATGAAACTGGCCCGGGCAGCCCTGCGCAGGGCTTGGCGTTCGGCGCTGTGCGAAACGCCAGCGACGGCGGATGGGTCAAGGGTGGTGCTGGACATGACGGGTACCCCATGGTTGTTTTAATTGGAGGCAGGGTGTGGTGGTCATACGGGATATTGTTGTTGTGTGTAGTGGCTTTGGCGCTGGCGTGCCGGCGCCAAAGCCGGCATCAGTCTTATTTGCGAATGATGTTGTGCTCCGGCCCATACGGGAACCGGGTGATGTTTTCGGCACCGCTGTCGTTGACGATCAGGATGTCATGCTCGCGATAGCCACCGGCCCCAGGCCGGCCTTCGGGCAGCATGATCATCGGCTCGATCGACACCACCATGCCCGGCTCCAGCACTGTGTCGATGTCTTCACGCAGTTCAAGCCCGGCCTCGCGGCCGTAGTAATGGCTCAAGGTGCCGAATGAGTGGCCATAGCCGAAGGTGCGGTATTGCAGCAGGTCATGGCGCAGGAAAATGTCATTCAGTTCACGGGCAATGTCGCTGCAGCGCATGCCTGGGCGCACCAGTTTCAGCCCGGCTTCGTGCACCTCGACGTTGGCCTGCCATAACCGCAGGTGCGCCTCCGGGCAGTGGTCGAGGAACAGCGTACGCTCCAGTGCGGTGTAGTAGCCGGCGATCATCGGGAAGCAGTTGAGGCTCAGGATCTCCCCCTTGCCGACCCGGCGGCTGGTGACCGGGTTGTGTGCACCGTCGGTGTTGAGCCCGGACTGGAACCAGGTCCAGGTATCCATCAGTTCGGCATCCGGGAAGCGTCGGGCAATCTCGCGCACCATCGCCTGGGTCGCGTGCAGCGCCACCTCGTACTCTGGCACCTGGTCGCGCAGTGCCTCGACCACCGCAGCCCCGCCGATATCGGCTACCTGCGCACCGTGGCGGATCAGCGCCTGTTCCTCGGCCGACTTGATCATGCGCATGCGCATGCAGGGCGCGCCGATATCGACCAGTTCCGCTTTCGGATAGCAGGCCGCGAACTTGGCGTGGTTCTGCAGGTTGAGGTGGTCGTACTCCACCCCGATGCGCGAGGCCAGGGGCAACGCCTGCTGGATCGCGACGAAGTAGTTGTCACGTTGCCAGTCGGTGTAGACGATGTTGTCGGTACCGACCGTACGCCGCCACGGTTGCCCGCCATCGATATTGGCGCTGACCGAGACAACCTTGTCCTGGGTAACGACCAGCGCATAGGGGCGGCCGAACGAGCAATAGAGGAAGTCGCTGTAGTAGTTGACGTTGTGGTACGAGGTGAAAATGGCCGCTTCGATGTCGTGTTCCGCCATGTACGCCCGCAGCCGGGCGTGGCGGGCGGCATATTCCTGGGCAGAAAAGGTCGGCTGCACCTTGTTGCCGTTGCGGATTTTCAGGGTCTTGGGCATTTGCATGGTCGGGTTTCCTTGTCGTTGTGAGCACGCTGTTCAGGCCGGCCGCCTGAGAAGCATTGCAACAGAACCAACAAGGGCACTTTTGTATCTATCCGACCTGGAATTGGCGGGATCGCCAATGGCAAAGGGGGCTGCCCGGCAGCCCCCGCAGGTTCCTCACTTCAGGTCAAAACGGTCCAGTTCCATGACCTTCTCCCAGGCGGCAACGAAATCGCGCGCGAACTTGGCGCCGCCATCACTGCTGCCGTGCACCTCGCTCAACGCCCGCAATTGCGCATGCGACCCAAACACGAGGTCAACGCGGCTTGCGCTCCATTTCACCTGCCCGCTCTTGCGGTCGCGGCCTTCGAACGCTTCGTTGTCTGCCGAAGTCGGCTTCCACTCCACGCCCATGTCCAGCAGGTTGCGGAAGAAATCGTTGCTCAAGGTACCGACCTTGTCGGTGAACACGCCCTGTTGGCTCCCCGCATGGTTGGCACCCAACACGCGCAGCCCGCCGATCAGTACGGTCATTTCCGGCGCGGTCAAGGTCAACAGCTGCGCCTTGTCCAGCAACAACTTCTCGGCTTTGACGCTGTAGCGGCCCTTGCTGAAATTTCGGAAACCATCCGCCAGCGGCTCCAGCACGGCGAACGATTCCACGTCGGTCTGTGCCTGCGTAGCATCGGCACGGCCCGGGCGAAACGCCACGCTCAGGTCATGACCGGCGTCCTTGGCGGCCTTCTCCACGGCAGCGGCACCGGCCAGCACGATCAAGTCGGCCAGGGAAATGTGCTTGCCGCTGGCAGCGAACTCGGCCTGGATGTGCTCAAGCGCGGCAACGACCTTGCCGGTGCCCTGGTTGGCCACCCAGTCTTTTTGCGGTGCCAGGCGCAAGCGACCACCGTTGGCACCGCCGCGCTTGTCAGAGCCCCGGAAGGTCGATGCTGCAGCCCAGGCCGTGGCCACCAGCTCGCCCACGCTCAGGCCCGTGGCCAGCACCTTGGCCTTGAGCGCGGCAATGTCCTGCTCGCCCACCAGCGGGTGGTCGACTGGCGGGATCGGGTCTTGCCACAGCAGCTCTTCATTGGGCATTTCCGGGCCCAAGTAGCGCGCCAGCGGGCCCATGTCGCGGTGGATCAGCTTGTACCAGGCGCGGGCGAAAGCATCTGCCAGTTGCTCAGGGTTGTCCTTGAAGCGCTTGGCGATAGGCCCATAGACCGGGTCGAAACGCAGCGCCAGGTCGGACGTGAGCATCGACGGCGCGTGGCGTTTGGCCGGGTCGTGGGCATCCGGTACGGTGCCCGCGCCTTTGCCTTCTTTCGGTGTCCACTGGTGGGCACCAGCGGGGCTTTTGGTCAGCTCCCACTCGAAGTCGAACAGGTTGTTCAGGTACTCGTTGCTCCACTTCGTCGGCGTCGAAGTCCAGGTCACTTCAAGGCCGCTGGTGATGGTGTCGCCGCCCTTGCCGGTACCCAACCTGTTGGCCCAGCCCAGGCCCTGCAGTTCCAGCCCAGCGGCTTCCGGCTCGGGGCCGACATTGTCGGCCGGGCCGGCACCGTGAGTCTTGCCGAAGGCATGGCCGCCGGCGATCAGCGCCACGGTTTCTTCATCGTTCATGGCCATGCGGCCAAAGGTTTCACGGATGTCCCTGCCCGAGGCGACCGGGTCGGGGTTGCCCTCCGGCCCTTCCGGGTTCACGTAGATCAGGCCCATCTGCACGGCGGCCAGCGGGTTTTCGAGGTTACGCTCGCCACCGAGGTCTCGGCTTTGTTCCTGCGGGTGCTTGGCGGGCTCTGCCACCAGGTCCCCTTGCCCTGGCGGCTGGGCCTTGACCTGCTCCTTGCCATAGCGGGTATCGCCACCCAGCCAGACCTTTTCCGAGCCCCAGTAGACATCTTCGTCCGGCTCCCACACATCGGCGCGGCCACCAGAGAAGCCGAAGGTCTTGAAGCCCATCGACTCCAGCGCCACATTGCCTGTGAGCACGATCAGGTCGGCCCAGGAAATCTTGTTGCCATACTTTTGCTTGATCGGCCACAGCAGGCGCCGGGCCTTGTCCAGGCTGACGTTGTCTGGCCAGCTGTTGAGCGGTGCGAAGCGTTGCTGGCCAGAGCCTGCGCCACCGCGGCCATCGGCAATGCGGTAGGTGCCGGCGCTGTGCCAGGCCATGCGGATGAACAGCGGGCCGTAGTGGCCGAAATCGGCCGGCCACCAGTCCTGCGAATCGGTCATCAACGCGGTCAGGTCTTGCTTCAGGGCCTGGAAATCCAAGCTTTTGAAGGCCTTGGCATAGTCGAAGTCCGGGTCCATCGGGTCAGACTTCGACGAGTGCTGGTGCAGAATTCTGAGGTTTAGCTGGTCAGGCCACCAGTCACGGTTGGTGGTGCCGCCACCTGCGGTTTGATGGAACGGGCATTTCGATTCATTCGACATCTGCGGGTACCTTTAGGTCGATTATCCAGATTTCCGGTCTGTGCCAGATGTTCGCTCAGCCGAGCAGGCGCGCGTGCCATGCCTGATCAGGTGTAAACGGGGGCTCGCGAAGCTGTCACAACGGGTGGGTGCGGTCTTGCACAGGCGTGCTGCCCCCACCGGTGCGCGGAATTCGCGGGGCCAGGAGAAAGACTAGCCGAGCCTGAGCGCAGGTCTAATAGAGGGGCTGTTTGGCCGCGATAGGTTGGCTCTTTCAGCGCCGCAGCGTCAGCCACCAGGCCGCCGGCACATCCATACAAGGCACGTTGCGGCGGCCCATGCTTCAATACAGCGCAAAACCCTTAGCTCCGGAACCCAAGCCTCATGAACCGCAACGACCTGCGACGCGTCGACATGAACCTGCTGGTGCTGTTCGAAGCCTTGATGATCGAACGCAACCTCACCCGCGTCGGTGAAAAGCTGTTCATCACCCAGTCCACCGTCAGCGCCGCCCTCGCCCGCCTGCGCGAACTGTTCGACGACCCCCTGCTGATCCGCAGCGGGCGCGCCATGGAGCCCACGCCACGGGCGATGCAGATCTTCGCGGAGCTGGGCCCGGCCATGGATGTGATTTCCGCGGCCATCAGCCGCGCCCGCGAGTTCGACCCGGCCAGCAGTTGCAACGTCTTCCGCCTGGGGCTTTCGGACGATGCCGAGTTCGGCCTGTTTCCGGCCTTGCTGCAGGCCCTGCGTGAAGAAGCGCCGGACATCAGCGTGGTGGTCCGGCGGGCCAACTTTCTGTTGATGCCGGGCTTGCTGGCCAGCGGCGAGATCTCGGTGGGGGTAAGTTACACCACCGACCTGCCGGCAACCGCCAAGCGCCGCAAGCTGCGCGATATCGGCGTGCGGGTGCTGCGCGCCGACGATCGGCCGGGGCCGCTGACACTCGACGAATACTGTGCCCGGCCGCATGTGATGGTGTCGTTTTCCGGTGACATGAGCGGCAACATCGACCTCGACCTGGCGCGGATCGGTCGGTCCCGCAAAGTGGTGCTGGCCGTGCCGCAGTTCGGCAGCCTGCGCGCCCTGCTGCGCAACACCGAACTGATCGCCACGGTACCTGACTACGCTGCCTGTGCACTGGTCGAGGACAGTTGTCTACGCGCCGACCCTGCACCGTTCGAGATCACCGAGGCCGAGCTGTCGATGGTCTGGAGTGGCGCCCAGGACAACGACCCGGCCGAGCGCTGGCTGCGCGAGCGCATCATGCAGTTCATGGCCAGCCAGCCTTGACGATGGTCAGGCTTACTTGCCCCGCTGCATCCACGCCGCCCCCAGGCCGCTGAGGCAGATCACCGCGATACCCACCAGGCTCAAGGTATCCGGTACCTGGCTGTACACCACCAAGCCAAGCAAGCCGGCGAACACGATCTGGCAATAGCTGAACGGTGCCAGCAACGCGGGTGCCGCATGGCGGAATGCCTGGGTCAGCAACAGGTGCGCGGTCATGCCGAAACCGCCCAGCGCCAACATCAGCAAGGCATGGTCCCAGCGCGGCACTTGCCAGAAGAACGGCACCAGCGCACTCATCGCCAGCGTATTGCACAGCCCCGCATAGAAGTTGCTGGTGGTGGGGCTGTCATGCGCGGCCAGAATACGCGTCAGCAACTGATAGAAGCAGAAGCCCAACGCCGAGCCGAACGGGTACAGAATCGCCGGGGTGAACATGGCCCCACCCGGGTGCACCACCACCAGCACGCCGATGAAACCCAGCACCACCGCCACCCACTGCGCCACGGTAACCCGCTCTTTGAGCAATGGCGCCGACAGTGCGGTGACCAGCACCGGGGCCAGGAAGTTGACCGCCGTTGCCTCGGCCAGCGGCAGGTACTGCAAGCCCGTGGTGAACAGCAGGCTGGTGCTCAGCAGGCTCAAGGCACGCAGGGTCTGCAACAGCGGGCGGCGGGTACGCAGCACGTTCAGGCCGGCCTTGGGCAGGAAAATGCCGGCCATCAGCAGGGTATGCACCACATAGCGCGCCCATACCACCATCACGATCGGGTACAGGCCGCCGAGGAATTTGGACAAGGCATCGTGGCTGGCGAACAGGAACGTCGCAACCACCACCAGGGCGATGCCACGCAAGGGTTTGTTGACGCCGGACAACGGTGTACTGGAACTCATGGCTCTCTCGATGACGACGCCGCCATAGGCCGCGCCAGGGGGATGACCGCGCAGGCGGAGCCTGGCGGATGCAACAGCTGGGATTCTAGAAGAGATGCCGCAACATAAGGAAGTTCATTTGCCCCAGGCCGGGGCCGAACGCATTTTCCGTTCGCTGATCGACCACTTTGCGCGCCGCGCGCATGGCCCGTGCCGCAGTGATCATCGACCATGGAGCCTCACCCGGCACACTGTACAAGGAATTGACATGCAAAGGCTCACAACCCGTAACGGCCTGAAACTGCCTGCCCTGGGCCTGGGCACCTGGCCAATGACCGGCAGCGCGTGCACCCAGGCCGTGCGCCAGGCATTGGAGTTAGGCTACCGGCACATCGACACGGCCACCGCCTACGAGAACGAAGCCGCCGTCGGCCAGGCCCTGCGCGACAGCGACGTCCCGCGCGAGCAGGTCCACCTGACCACCAAAGTCTGGTGGGACCGGCTGCAACCCAAGGCCATGCGCGCGTCGCTGGAAGCCAGCCTGCGGGCACTGGGTACCGAGCAGGTGGACCTGTTCCATATTCACTGGCCCGGCCAGCATGAAGACCTGGCCCGCAGTATCGAGACCTTGGTGGCCCTGCGTGAAGAAGGCAAGGCACGCCACATTGGTGTGGCCAACTTCCCCTTGGGCTTGCTACGCGAGGTCGTGGAACAGCACGGGGCGCCGTTGTCGGCGATCCAGGTGGAGTACCACGTGCTGCTCGGCCAGCAGCCGCTGCTCGATTACGCCCGTAGCCATGATCTGCTGCTCACCGCCTATACCCCGCTGGCCCGCGGCCAGGCGGCGGCGCACCCGGTGATCCAGGCGATTGCCGGCAAGCACGGCGTACTGCCCAGCCAGGTGGCGCTCAAATGGTTACTGGACCAGGACGGTGTGGCGGCGATCCCCAAGGCCAGCAGCCGCGAAAACCAGTTGGCCAACCTGGCGGCGCTGAACGTGCAACTGGATGACGAGGACCGCGCTGCGATTGCCGAACTACCGAAAGACCAGCGTGTGGTCAGCCCGCCCTTTGCCCCGGACTGGAATAGCTGACCGGGGGCCACGCCGGTGGCGCTCAGTGCCGGGCGCCACTCACCAGGTAATTGAGCAATGCGGGCTCATCTGCCAGGTCAATGGCCCGCACTGGGCGGTGCCGTCAATCCTGCTCGGCAAACGCCTGCCCGGCATCCCAGCCACCGCCTAGCGCGGCCACCAGTTGCACACTGGCCACCAGGCGCCCTTGCAGCAGGTTCAGCACACTGCGCTCGTTACTCAGCGCCGTGGCCTGCACGTTGACGACGTCCAGGTAACCGATCAAGCCTGCGCGGTACTGGTTTTCGGTCAGGCGCAGCGACTCACGGGCGGCATCCAGCGCCTCCTGGCGCACCACGGCTTCATCACCGTACACCTTCAACTGCACCAGCAGGTTTTCCACTTCCTTGAAGCTGTCCAGCACGGTCTGCCGGTACTGCGCAACAGTCTGGTCATACACCGCCACGGTGCGGTCAACCTCGGCACTGCGCTTGCCGGCGTCGAACAGGGTCAGCGCCAGTTGCGGCCCCACCGACCAGTAGCGGTTGGGCAATTCGATCCAGTTGTTGAAACTGCTGCTGGAATACCCCCCATTCATGCTCAGGCTGAGGTCCGGGAAGTACGCCGCCCGCGCCACGCCGATATTGGCGTTGGCAGCCATTACATTGCGCTCGGCCGCAGCAATGTCTGGCCGACGCTCGAGCAATTGCGAAGGCAGTGACACCGGAATGCGCGGCAGCGCGGGGATAGCCTTGCTGTCGGCCAGGTTGAAGTCGGCCGGAGGCTTGCCCAGCAACACCGCAATGGCGTTCTCGAACTGCGCACGCTGCCAGATCAGGTCGATCAGGTCAGCCTGGGTGCTTTTCAGCTGGGTGCGCGCCTGGGCGACCGCATCGGGGCCGGCAACGCCGGCGCGGTACTGGTTTTCATTCATCCGCAACGAACGCTGATAAGCGGCCACGGTCGCCTCGAGCAAGCGCTTCTGCTCGTCGATCACCCGCAGTTGCAGGTAGTTCTGCACCAGTTCCGATTGCTGGCTCAAGCGGATCGAGGCGAGGTCGGCGAGGCTGGCTTGGGCACTGGCCTGGTTGGCACTCAGGGTTTCCCGCAACTTGCCCCACAGGTCGATTTCCCAGCTCACGCCCAACTGCGCATTGTAGGTGTCGCGTATGCCGCTGCTGTTGTTGGACAGGCTGGAGCTGGAGCTGCCAGTACCCTGCGCCGAGCGGTTCTTGCTGGCGCTCAGGTCAAGGCTGGGGAACAGCGACGCACGGCTGCTGCGTACCAGCGCCTGGGCCTGGCGGTACTGGGCTTCGGACTGCGCCACGGTCTGGTTGCTGCGGTTCAGTTCCTCGACCAGCGCATTGAGCCCGGCGTCGCCATAGATTTCCCACCAGGCGCCACGGGCGATGGCATCGGACGGTGTGGCCTGGGTCCAGCCCTCGGCGTGTTTGAACTGCGCCGCCGTGCTGTCCAGCGCCGGGCGCTGGTAGTCCGGGCTCAGGGTGCAGGCACTGAGCACGACCACGCACAACCCGGCGCTGAGCAGGCGCGAGCCACGCCCGCGGGTCAACGCCTGCAGGCCACGGTGCAGTGGGGAGTGGGCAAATGTCATAGCGGGGTTTCCATGGCGGCGTCGGTGCGCACACCGCGCCAACGGTTGAAGCGGTGGCGCAGGCGGTCGAGGTACAGATAGACCACCGGCGTCGTGTAAAGGGTCAGGATCTGGCTGAACACCAGGCCACCGATGATGGTCAGGCCCAGCGGCTGGCGCATTTCGGCGCCTTCGGCCTGGCTCAGCAGCAGCGGCAAGGCACCGAGGATGGCCGCCAAGGTGGTCATCAGGATGGGCCGCAGGCGCAGCAGGCACGCGCGGCGAATCGACTCCTCCGGAGACAGGCCCTGATGACGCTCAAGCTGCAGGGCCAGGTCGATCATCAGGATGGCGTTCTTCTTCACCACGCCAATCAGCAGGAACAACCCCAGCAGCGAAATCAGGCTGAACTCGCCACCGGTCAGGTACAGCGCCAGCAAGGCACCGACGCCGGCCGACGGCAACGTGGAGAGAATGGTCAGCGGGTGAATGTAGCTTTCATACAGAATACCCAGCACCAGGTACACCAGCAGCAATGCACCCAGGATCATGAACGGCTGGCCCTGCTGGGTCTTGGCAAAGGCATCGGCGCTGCCGCCGAGCTTGGCGATCACCCCCTCCGGCAGGCCCAGGGTCGCCACTGCCCGCTCTACCGCGGCCAGGGCCTGGTCGGGGCTATAGCCTTCGGCAATGTCGAAGGCGATGTCTTCGGCAGCGAACTGGCCTTCGTGGCTGACCCTGTCGTTGGCCAGGGTATTCTCGTAGTGGGCGATGGTCGACAACGGCACCCGGGCACCGTCAGCTGTGATCACCTGCACTTGTTCGAGGGTGCTGGGGTCCCAGGCGTATTTCGGGTTGATTTCCAGCACCACCTGGTACTGGTTGAGGCTGTCGTAGATGGTGGAAATCTGGCGCTGGCTGTAGGCGTTGTTCAGCACCGTGGTGACCATGTCCATGTCGATCCCCAGCCGCTTGGCCTGGTCGCGGTCCACCACCAGTGTCACCTGCTGGGTGCCACCCCCATCGCGGGCGTCGATGGCAGTCAGCTGCGGCAGCGCGCGCAGTGCCGCCACCACCTTCGGGAACCACTCGCGCAACGCCGCCAGGTCGCCGCTTTGCAGGGTGTACAGGTACTGCGACGAGGTCTGGTCACGCCCGCCGCCCCCCAATTGCAAGTCCTGGTCGGCCATCAGGAACAGCCGCCCACCCGGCACCTTGGGCATCTCTTTGCGCAGGCGCTCGATCACTTTTTGCGCGTCCAGCTTGCGCTCGCTGATCGGCTTCAGGCGCACCAGTATCATGGCATTGTTGGTGCCGCTGTTGCCGCCGATGAAGCCGGCAACGCTCTGCACCGCAGGATCGGCGAGCAAGGCGCGACGGTAGGTTTCCATCTTCGGCTGCATCACGCTGAACGACAGGCCATCGTCACCGCGGATAAAGCCCATCAGTTGGCCGGTGTCCTGCTGGGGCATCAGCGTCTTGGGCACCACCACGTACAACGCGATATTCAGGCCAATGGTCGCCAGCAGGCTGAACAGGGTCAGGCGCTTGTGGCGCAGGGCCCAACCCAGGCTGCGGTCATAGGCGTCGACCATGCGCAGGTGGAGCTTGTCGCTCCAGCGTTGCAGGCGGGTCTGCTCGGCGTTGTGCGGCCTGAGCCAGCGCGCGCAGAGCATCGGCGTAAGGGTCAACGACACCACCAGCGACACGATGATTGCCGCCGCCAAAGTGATGGAAAATTCCTGGAACAGGTTGCGCACGATGCCGCCCATGAACAGGATGGAAACGAACACCGCCACCAGCGAGACGTTCATCGACAGCAAGGTGAAGCCGACTTCCTTGGCACCCAGGAAGGCCGCCTTCATGGGCGGCTGGCCGTCTTCGATGTGCCGGGAAATGTTCTCGAGCACCACGATGGCATCGTCCACCACCAGGCCAGTGGCAAGGATCAGCGCCATCAATGACAGGTTGTTGAGCGAAAAACCACACAGGTACATGACAGCGAAAGTACCCACCAGCGATACCGGCACCGCCAGGCTGGGGATCAACGAGGCGCGCAGGCTGCCGAGGAACAGGTAGACCACCAGGATCACCAGCACCACCGCGATCAGCAGGGTGTGCTCGGCCTCCTTGAGGCTGGCATTGATGACCGGCGACCGGTCCATGGCCACGTTCAGTTGCACGCTGGCGGGCAGCAGCGACTGCAGGGCCGGCAGCTGCGCCTTGATCTGCCCGACCGTCTCGATGATGTTGGCGCCAGCCTGGCGGTTGACCACCAGCAGCACTGCCGACTGGTCATTGAAGAAGCCACTGTTGTAGCGGTTTTCGACCCCGTCGGTAATCGCAGCCACGTCGGACAGACGCAGAATGGTCCCGTTCTGCTGGCGAATGACGATGGGCTCGTAGTCCTTGGCCTTCTCCAACTGGTCATTGGCGCGCACCTGCCAGTTGCGCTCGGCGTCTTCGACAAAGCCCATGGGCCGGCGCTGGTTGGCGTTGGCCACCGCGGTGCGCACTTCATCCAGTGACAGGCCGTACTGGTTGAGCAATTGCGGTTCGACGGCAATGCGCACCGCCGGCAACGAACTACCGCCGATCTGCACCTCCCCTACCCCGGACACCTGGGCCAGGCTCTGCGCCAGAATGGTGTCGGCCAGGTCGTACAGCTGCCCCTTCTGCAACACGTCCGAGGTCAGCGAAAGCACCATGACCGGCGCCTGCGATGGGTTGATCTTCTTGTAGGTAGGCATGCTGCGCATGCCGCTGGGCAGCAGGTTGCGGGTGGCATTGATGGCCGCCTGCACTTCACGCGCCGCACCGTCGATATCACGGCCTATCTCGAAACCGATGATCACCCGCGTCGAGCCCTGGTTGGAGCTGCTGGTCAGGGTGGTCACGCCAGCGATGCTGCCCAGCTTGCGCTCCAGTGGCGTGGCCACGGTAGAGGCCATGACCTCGGGGCTGGCACCGGCCAGATTGGCCGACACCACGATCACCGGGAAATCCATTTCCGGCAGTGGCGCAACCGGCAGCAGCTTGAAGCTGACCCCACCCAGCAGCATGATCGCCAGGCTCAGCAGCATCGTCGCCACCGGGCGACGAATGAACGGCCCCGACAGATTCATGCTTCGGCCTGCTTCGCGCTATCGGCCGGGCGCCAGCGGCGCGCCAGGCGGTCGAAGTACAGGTAGATGACCGGCGTGGTGAACAACGTCAGCACCTGGCTGACCAGCAAGCCACCGACCATCACCAGGCCCAGCGGCTGTCGCAGCTCGGCGCCGGAGCCTGTGGCCAGCATCAGTGGCACGGCCCCGAACAGCGCCGCCAGGGTGGTCATCAGGATTGGCCGGAAGCGCAACAGCGCCGCCTGGTAGATGGCGTCCCGGGGGCTCATGCCTTGATGGCGTTCGGCTTCGAGGGCGAAATCGATCATCATGATCGCGTTCTTCTTGACGATGCCGATCAGCAGGATGATGCCGATGATCGCGATCATGCCCAGGTCGTTGCCGCTGATGAGCAAGGCCAGCAAGGCGCCGACGGCCGCCGACGGCAGCGTCGAGAGGATGGTCACCGGGTGGATGTAGCTCTCGTACAGCACGCCCAGCACGATGTACATGGTGACCACCGCTGCCAGAATCAGCAGCAAGGTGCTCGACAGCGAGGCCTGGAAGGCCTCCGCCGCCCCCTGGAAGCGGGTTTGCACCCCAAGCGGCATGCCGATGTCCTGCTGTACCTGCTCGATCACCTGCACTGCTTCACCCAGTGACGCGCCATGGGCCAGGTTGAAAGACAGGGTCACGGCCGGGAACTGGCCAATGTGCGAGATCGCCAACTGGGCCTGGCGCTGCTCGATGCGCGCCAATGCCGACAGGCGTACCTGGCCGCCATCGGCAGCCTTGACGTGGACCGACTCCAGCGCCTGCGGGCCGATGACCGCGGCATCTTTGGCTTGCAGCACCACGCGGTACTGGCTGGCCTGGGTGTAGATGGTCGAGATCTGCCGCTGGCCAAACGCGTCGTACATGGCGTTGGTGACCTGCGACACGGTGATGCCCAAACGGCTGGCCATGTCGCGGTCGATGACCAGGTACACCTGCAGGCCTTTATCCTGCAGGTCACTGGCCACATCGGCCAGCTCGGGGCGCTGCTGCAGCGCCTGCACCAGTGTGCCGCTCCATTGCGCCAACAGGTCGGCATCGGGCGACGACAGGCTGAACTGGTACTGGGTGCGGCTGACGCGGTCTTCGATGCTCAGGTCCTGCACCGGTTGCATGAACAGGCGAATGCCCACCAGGCGGTCGACTTGAGGCTGCAGCCGGCTGATCACTTCACTGGCCGTGACGTCGCGTTCGCCGTGGGGCTTGAGGTTGATCAGCAAGCGGCCGCTGTTGAGCGTGGCGTTGTCACCATCGACACCAATATAGGACGACAGGCTTTGTACGGCCGGGTCCTGCAGGATCACCTTGCTCAAGGCCTGCTGGCGCTCGCTCATGGCGGCGAACGAAGTGGACTGCGGCGCTTCGGAGATGCCCTGAATGACCCCGGTGTCCTGCACCGGGAAGAAGCCCTTGGGCACCACCATGTAGAGGAACACCGTCAACACCAGGCTTGCCACCGCCACCAGCAAGGTCAGCGGCTGGTGCCTGAGCACCCATTGCAGGGCACTGCCGTAGTGTTTGATCAGCCAGTCGATCCAGGCGCCACTGGCACGGTAGAACCGGCCCTGCTCTTCTTCCTTGGGTTCACGTTTGAGCAGGCGCGCGCACATCATTGGCGTCAGGGTCAGCGACACCACCAGGGAAATCAGGATGGCCACCGCCAGGGTGATGGCGAACTCGCGGAACAGGCGGCCGACCACGTCGGCCATGAACAGCAGCGGGATCAGTACCGCAATCAGCGAGAACGTCAGCGATATCAGGGTGAAGCCAATTTGCCGGGCGCCCTTGAGCGCGGCCTGCATGGGCGTTTCGCCCTCTTCGATATGGCGGGAAATGTTCTCCAGCATGACGATGGCGTCGTCGACCACGAAGCCGGTGGCGATGGTCAGCGCCATCAGCGTGAGGTTGTTGACCGAGAAGCCGGCCAGGTACATCACGCCGAAGGTGCCGATCAGCGACAGCGGTACCGCGATGGACGGAATGAGGGTGGCGCTGGCCCGGCGCAGGAAGACGAACGTGACCATGACCACCAGCACGATGGCGATCAGCAGTTCGTGCTGGACATCCTTGACCGCGGCACGGATGGTCTGGGTACGATCGGTGAGCACCGACACATCCAGGCCCGCAGGCAGGTTGTCGGTGATAGACGGCAGCAGCGCCTTGATGCGGTCTACCACTTCGATCACGTTGGCACCCGGCTGGCGCTGGATGTTCAGCAGTACCGCATGGTTTTCGTTGGCCCAGGCTGCCAGGCGCTCGTTCTCGGCACCGTCGACGATTTCGGCCACGTCCTTCAGGCGCAGCGGCGCACCGTTGTTATAGGCCAGGATCAGGTTGGCGTATTCCTCGGGGGAGCGCAGCTGGTCGTTGGCGTCGAGCATCGACACGCGGGTGGGCCCGTCGAAGTTGCCCTTGGGCTGGTTGACGTTGGACGCGCCGATCAGCGTGCGGACATCTTCAAGGTTCAGGCCATTGGCCGCCAAGGCATCGACATTGACCTTGATCCGCACCGCCTGGCGCTGGCCCCCGGCGATGCTCACCATGCCCACGCCGCTGATCTGCGCAAGCTTCTGCGCCACCCGGGTATCGACCAGGTCGTTGAGCTTGGGCAGCGGCATGGTCTTGCTGGAAATGGCCAAGGTCAGTACCGGCGTGTCGGCCGGGTTGACCTTGTTGTACACCGGCGGCGCCGGCAGGTCGCTGGGCAGCAGGTTGCTGGCGGCGTTGATCGCGGCCTGTACCTGCTGCTCGGCAACGTCCATGTTCATGTCCAGGTTGAAACGCAGGGTGAGCACCGATGCGCCGCCGGAGCTGGTCGAGGCCATTTGCTCAAGCCCGGGCATCTGGCCGAACTGGCGCTCCAGCGGCGCGGTCACCGCGCTGGTCATGACCTCCGGGCTGGCGCCGGGGTACAGGGTCATGACGCGGATGGTCGGGTAGTCCACCTGCGGCAAGGCAGAAACCGGCAGCAGCTTGTAGGCGATCAGGCCGGCCAGCACGATGGCCAGCATGCTCAGCGTGGTGGCGACCGGCCGCAGGATGAACAGGCGCGAGAGGTTCATGCGCCCGCCTTGCCTGCTGCGGCACCAGGCTGCGCTTGCCCTGGCTGGCCCTCACCGGCATGTTCCGACCCTTTGGCATCCTGGCCCTGCAGTTTCTGGCCTGGGGTCGTCGGCACCTGCGAGCTGTTTTCGACCACCTCGACCTTGGTGCCCTCGCGCAGGCGGTCGGTACCTTCCAGTACCAGGCGGTCGCCGGCCTTCAGGCCGTCGAGGATGACGCTGTGCTCGCCATCACTGGCACCGACCTTGAGCTTGCGTACATTGACCGTGCTCTGGTCGTTGACGACGTAGGCGAACGTGCCGTCATTACCGAACTGAATGGCTGCCGCCGGGGCCATGACCACCTGCTTGAGGGTGTCGGCCAGCAGACGCACGTTGACGAACTGGTTGGGGAACAGGGCCAGGTCCTTGTTCTCGAAGCGGCCCTTGAATTTCAGGGTGCCGGTGGTGGTGTCGATCTGGTTGTCGATACTGGCCAGTACCCCCTTGGACTGCAGCTTGCTGTCACTGCGGTCCCAGGCCTCGACCGGCAGGCTGGCGCCGCTGCGGTAACGCTGCAGCACGGTGTCCAGTTCGGTTTCCGGCAAGGTGAAGGCAACGCTGATGGGCTCGGTCTGGGTGATGACCACCAGGGCATTGGTGTCGTTGGCCGCTACCAGGTTCCCCAGATCGAGCTGGCGCAGGCCCACCCGGCCGTTGATCGGGGCGCGGATCTGGGTGAACTCCAGGTTCAGCCGGGCATCGTTGACTTGCGCCTGGTTGGTCTTGACCAGGCCCTGAAACTGCGCCACCTGGGCCTCGGCCGTGTCGAGGGTCTGCTTGGCGATACTGTCTTCGGCGTACAAGCCTTTGTAGCGGGCCAGGTCGACCTGGGCGTTCTTCAACTGCGCCTGGTTCTGTGCCAGCGTGCCTTCGGCCTGCTGCAGCGCGATCCGGTAGGTGCGCGGGTCGATTTCGGCGAGCAGGTCGCCGGCTTTGACCTGCTGGCCTTCCTTGAAGTGGATTTTGACCAGCTCGCCTGCCACGCGGCTGCGCACGTTGACGGTGTTGGTAGCAGTCACTGTACCCAGCGCCTTGTAATACAGCGGGAAGTCACCCACGGTCACGGGTTCGACGCGCACAGGCACCGGATCGGTTGAACCACCGAAGCCCGGGCGGCCGCCCATGCCCATGCCTTTGCCACCACGCCCGCCGCTGGCGTCCTTATGCCCAGGCGTTGCTGCAGGCCACAGCCACCAGGCCAGCGCAGCCACCAGCAGCAGGATCAGCAGGCCGAGCAGCCAGCGACGAGGGGAACGGGAATTGGACGCTTGCATGGGTTGAACGAACCTTGTTCGGAATGACGGCTTGGGGAGGGTGAACGATAAGCACTGGCATCGTTTTAGCAAAGGGCCTTTACCAGAGGTTTACCTTTGGCTGACGTTGCCAAGACGCGGAATTTTAAATGAAAACGGCCCGGAACGTGTTCCAGGCCGTTACAGGGTATTGCTTGGAGCGCGCTGAGGGCTGTGGGGTTCCACAGACCGAGCGCCACCCGCGCGGCGCATCGCGAGCTGCGCTCGCTCCTACGTTTGTTTCGGGCCAGTATTGCCTGGGCCAGGCGCGCGCGACCGCCTTGTTCGCACGGCGCTATATCGAGCCATGCCCCAAGGCGTTCGCGCGCAAATCACACAGGCATAATTGGCGCGAAACAAACGTAGGAGCGAGCGCAGCTCGCGATGCGCCGCGCGGGCGGCGCTCGATCTCACAAGCGCTAAAGATGCCACGGCGAGCACTGACAACCCTGCAGAGCAGAGCTGCACTCTTTCCTACAGGGCTATCACAACATCAAAGCGCTCCGCGACAGGCGCGCTGCTTACCTCAGTACCGCCAGTGCAGCCTCGTAGTCCGGTTCTTCAGCGATTTCGCCGACCAGCTCGCTGTGCAGCACTTTATCGTTCTCGTCCAGCACCACCACGGCGCGGGCGGCCAGGCCAGCCAGCGGGCCATCGGCGATGGCCACGCCGTAGTTTTCGAGGAACTCGCGGCCACGCAGGGTCGACAGGTTCTTCACGTTCTCCAGGCCCTCGGCGCCGCAGAAACGTGCCTGCGCAAACGGCAGGTCGGCGGAGATGCACAGCACCACGGTGTTGGCTACATCGTTGGCCTGGGCGTTGAACTTGCGCACCGAAGTGGCACAGGTTGGGGTGTCGACGCTCGGGAAGATGTTCAGCACCTTGCGCTTGCCGGCGTAGTCTTTCAGCGACTTGTCAGCCAGGCCTTCACCCACCAGGGAAAAAGCCGGAGCCTGGGCGCCGGCCTGTGGCAGGTTGCCGTTGACCTGGACCGGGTTGCCTTTGAGAGTCACTTGAGCCATGACGAAATCCTTATGCGGGGTTTGAAAAGGACACCGAGTTAAGCATGAAGGCGGCCTAGTGCCTATGGGGGCGGGTGAAATTCTTCTATGGCCAGACTTTTTATGTGGATAAAAGCGGATACCCCTAACGCAGGACAGCAACCACCCTTCTCGCTCACCTTTAAAAGCCTGATAACAATGTTTGTTGTTTAGGCTCGCACAATGGAAGGAGCTTGGTTTCCAACATGCTCGCAAGGCCTGTGGTAGAGGCGATCCGGCCCAACTAATCGCCCACTTGCAAATAGCAAGGTAAATAATCCTACAAATCTATCGGAAATTTCGCCCACGCAAAAATCTTGTACACCTTGAAAGAGGCGCTACCATCACAAGTGCCGCAATTAAGCGGCCCCTTATGGAGACTCAACTATGAAACCTGTCAAGATGGAATCTACAAAACTTGCCAATCTCGCCCTCCTGGTCAAGAAATGCCAGTAAACCTTAGACGATGACAATAAAGCGCAGTGCCGGCCTGCGCTTTAGCTTGAGGAACAACCCATGGTCAATAAAGACTGCTTTTTTTTCGTCTTGAACAACGCCCTTATTTTCTGGGACTTCAAAAAACACAAGCAGTACCAGTTGTCGGCCGAGCACGCACACAAACTGATATCAGTGATTTATGAGCAACCCTGCTACGTTCCAAATGACAATGTGCTTCAGGACCTGAAACACTGCGAAGTTATCAACAGCCCCAGCAGAGATGAAAAAAATTGGGGGGGGATATCCTCTCTCGCCTATTTCATTATGGGACGAAAGATATAATAATAGAGCAACAGCCAACCAGTGAGCATGATTGGGCATCTCAATACTTGGAGCATTGCATCACCGCACTGAGTGAAGCCGCTCCCGCAGAACTTAGCGAAATAAAAGAGAATGGCATCCAACTGTCGACCTCAAAGTCGGACGGCGAATTCGAGAAGCTTCTCAAGCAACGCGCCACCGTGAGAAACTTTCATCGCGCATCAATTTCCTCAGAACAACTTGGGCAAATATTGCAATACACCCTCGGCTTTATTGACAACCGAACGCCTAACAATCAAAAAGCAGCCATTGAGCCGTTTTCTCAACGCCGCAGCAGTCCATCGGCAGGTGGATTAAATGCTACGGAAGGCTATGTGTATATCGCAAATGTCGAAGGCATGGAGCCTGGCATTTACCGATACGAAGCTTCTACACATCAATTGCACTGGCGCAATCAACTACCGCCCAGATTGGGCGACTTGCTTTCTGGGCAACATTTTGCGAACGATATCCCTGCAGGACTATTTCTGACCTGCAGGCTCGATAAGTTGTGGTGGAAATATAAGCACTCCCGCGCTTATCGAATGGCACTTATAGAAATTGGCCACATAGCTCAAACATTTCAACTCACCGCCACTGCTAACGGCCTAAGTACCTGGCTCACCGGAGCATTGAACGAGTGTGTGATCGAGCCGCTCTTGAAGCTCGAAAGCGGTAATGAACAGGTGTTTTTCTTCGTCGGATGCGGCCACAGTGATGGCTCCGCCATTCCCGACTGTCTAAAGCTTCTTTTGCATAATGACTCGTAGGGTGCTCGTCATGACTAAAGCGACCCAACGAAGCCTCATCCTTTTTCGAAACTGGCACTCATCCAGCACTGTGCGTTCGCGACCCTTTGCCTATCAATTCACGAAAGCGGACTTCGCACAAACTGAGCCCAGCTTATGGTTTCCTGCCGAACTCAGCCCTGCTCTAACCCATGACTCAGTGCAGGCTCTACCCAAGAAAGAATTACTGAATTTACATGTAGCCCATCTGGTGCACTTTATGGACTACACAACAACACTAGAGATATCTTATGTAAATGAGGCCGTGCATTGCATCATCGCTGGCAATCTACAGAAATATTTTGAAGAAGAAGCACGCTGTGCCGCACTTAAGCTTTACGCCGACGAAGGTTATCATGCACTTTTCTCAAAAACAATCGCAGACCAGGCAGCACAGCATTATAGCTTGGAACGCACTAATTCCACTCGCCTAGAATCACTAAACTACATCCTAGAAAAAAGCCCGAAAACATTCAAATGCTTAACCCGCTTCTGCATTGGATTTGTATCCGAGACATTGATCACCCCCGAGCTTCTTAAATTATCTAGCCATACGCTTGTGGACCCTGTGGCAAATATGCTGAGGGATCACATACATGATGAAGGGCGTCACGCAATTTTCTTCTCCGAATGCTTTACTAGCCTATGGCAGAAAATCTCTAAAATCGAAAGAGACTACGTGGCCCATATTTTACCCACAATTATTATGGCGTTCTGCGAGCCCGATCTACCATTCTTGCACAAGCTGTTCAAAACTCGGCCTCGCCTGGGGGGTGATGTCGCCGCCTATGTACTAGCTAACCGCTCATCGCGAGTGATGCACATTTGCGCACCGACGCTGCGAGCTATTGAGCGTACCGAATTGCTAGCCAACAAAGATTATTTCTTGCTATTTAAAGCTTCCGGATTGGTAGCATGATCGCTTACTCAGCTAAACTGCGCTACCCTCTGTACTCGACATTGCTGGTTCTGATATCCCTGCTAGGGGTATTTCCGCTGGATGTGATCCTACCCTCATTCCCTACGCTGGCAGATAGGTTTCGGGTCGGTGCAGAGCAGATAGCCTACTCGGTGAGTTTCTTTGCTGTCGGCGTTGCAATGGCGCAACTCGTCATCGGCCCTCTGTCGGATAGTATCGGGCGCAAACGTCTGTTGCTGGGCGGGCTCGGATTAGCCATTTTAGGGGCGCTTGGTTGCGCATGCTCTACCACCTATCAAATGTTCATGGCATTCCGTTTACTACAGGCGCTGGGGTGTGGCAGCCTCGTCTTAGGCCAAGCGCTAGTGCAGGATCTATACAGAGATGAACATCGTAATACCATGCGAATCCTCTTAACCAGCTCAAGCGGGCTGTTCATCTCAATATCACCGCTGGTAGGTGCGCTCCTCCAGCAATCCTTTGGCTGGCAGGCAAGCTTTATAAGCTTCGCTATTATCGCTTCTATAGTTTCACTCCTGGCGTATGTACTCCTACCAAGTACAACTGCCTTGCAACGCAAAGCGCCCGGTATTTCCAGTTATCGTATAATGCTGCGAGACACGACCTTCCTCGCCTATACACTGCAGACCAGTCTCGCCTTCTCCTGCCATTTTTCCTTTATCGTGATAGCACCACTCCTCCTGATGAGCAGGTTGGGGCTGACGACCTATCAATTTTCCATTGTATTCATTGGCTACGGGGTGGCATACATCGCCGGGGGAGCGGCTGCAACCTATCTGAACCGACGTGTTAGCCCACAGGCTCAAATAAAAGCGGGCTTTCTGCTCATCAGCGCCGGGGGCATAACCCTTGTTATCTGGGAACGGTTTTCGGAGCTATCTGTGGCAGGCATTATGCTAGCTGTGCTCATATGTACTACAGGGACAACGCTGGTGCGCCCGGCCGCGACGACGCAGGCCTTGGCACGCTATCCATGTCAAGCGGGTGCTGCAGCATCGCTTAACACGACATTCCTGTTCGCTGGGGCTGGCGGTATAAGCAGTGTGGTAGCAGGCGTCGAGCGTACGCTTCCAGGGGGCTTGGGGCTGCTGTTCGTGCTAGCGAGCTTGTGCGGAGGGTGGCTACTTGCTTACACCAAGGTCGATGAAATCCCATGCAGGTGAGACCCTGATTTCACGCGCAAAAAACCCGGGCGGCGCCAGCCAACCCGGGCTTGTTTCATAGCCAGCCGTGACTCAGCCCAGCAGGCCGTACACCACCGAAGTCAGCGCAACCAGGCCCACCACCACCACGAATACGTTGGACGCCGCGCCGCTGTACTTGCGCATGGACGGTACACGGCGGATGGCGTACATCGGCATCAGGAACAGCAGCACCGCAAGGATCGGGCCGCCGAGCGATTCGATCATGCCGAGGATGCTCGGGTTGAGGGTGGCGACGATCCAGCACACTACCAGCATCAACCCTGCAACCACCCGGTCCAGGGCCTTGGCGCCCGGGCGCGCGCCGGTCTTGGCGATAATGCCCTTGAGGCCTTCACTGGCACCGATGTAGTGGCCGAGGAACGACTTGGCGATGGCCACGAAGGCAATCAGCGGCGCGGCAAACGCGATGGTGGGGTTGCTGAAGTGGTTGGCCAGGTACGACAGGATCGACAGGTTCTGCGCCTTGGCTTCAGCCAGCTGCGCGCTGCTCAGGGTCAGCACGCAGCTGAACACGAAGAACAGCACCATCACCACCATCAACAGGTGGGCACGCCGCAGAATCTGCCCGCTGCGCTCATCGGCGTGGTCGCCGTAGCGGCGTTTCTGGTCCACGGCGAAGGCCGAAATGATCGGCGAGTGGTTGAAGGAAAACACCATCACCGGAATGGCCAGCCACAAGGTGTGCAGGAAGGCCGAGGCCGGTGGCACCTGGGTGGCGCTATCGAGGATACCGCCAGTCCAGTGTGGCACCAGGTACAGGCCCAGCAGCGCCAGGGCAACGATGAACGGGTACACCAGCAGGCTCATGACCTTGACCGTGGCCTGCTCGCCGCAGCGCACGATGGCCAGCAGGCCAAGAATCAGCACGAACGACAGCATGGCCCGTGGCGGTGGCTGCAAGTGCAACTGGTGCTCGATGAAGCTGGACACGGTGTTGGTCAGCGCCACGCTGTAGATCAGCAGGATCGGGAAGATGGCGAAGAAGTACAGCACGGTGATCGAGGTGCCCGCAGTGCTGCCGAAATGCTCCTTGACCACCTCGGTGATATCACCACCGGTGCGCCCGGAAAGCACGAAACGGGTCAGCCCACGGTGGGCGAAATAGGTCATCGGGAATGCCAGCACGGCCAGGACCAGCAGCGGCCAGAAGCCGCCAAGGCCGGCGTTGATCGGCAGGAAAAGGGTGCCAGCACCGATGGCGGTGCCGAACAGGCCCAGCATCCAGGTGGTGTCGTGCCGCGCCCAGTTACCGAGGGTGGCGGGGGTCGATTCTGCAAAGCGTTGTTCAACGCTTGGGGCCTGCTCATTCATTCCGGGTGAAGCTCCACTCGCAAGACTGCAACAGGCTGAGAATGGCGAAATAGTGCGTTCGCCCAACTCAACCGGAAAAGAGGGGCGCGATTGTGCACGGAAAGGTTGCACTTGCGAAGCCCTTTTCCGAGGGGCGGTTGCACTTGTCTTTACAAGTGGCAGGCATCGCGGGTGTTGCGCGGTGGATGCAGGAGCGGCCTTGCAGCGCGAACGGGGTGCTCAGCACCCCGATGCAGGGTTACTTCTGCACGGCAGCAAACGCCTCGGCTACGCGTTGAAGGTTGGCCGGGCGCAGGCCGGACATGCACACGCGGCCGCTATCGATCAGGTACACGCCAAATTCGTCGCGCAGGCGGCGGACCTGCTCGACGCTGAAGCCGGTGTAGCTGAACATGCCACGCTGGCGCAGGAAGAACTGGAAGTCCTGGCCTGGAAGCAGCACGGCCAGGGCATCGACCAGCGCCTGGCGCATATCCAGAATGCGCTTGCGCATCACTTCGACTTCCTCGGCCCACTGGGCATTCAGGCCGGCATCGCCGAGCACACCAGCCACCAGTTGGGCACCGAAATTGGGCGGGCTGGAATAGTTGCGGCGCACGGTGGCCTTGAGCTGGCCCAGCACGCTCTGTGCGGTGGCCGCGTCGTCGCACACCACTGACAAGCCACCGACCCGCTCGCCATACAGCGAGAAGATTTTCGAGAACGAGTTGCTGACCAGGCACGGTACGCCGGCACGGGCCATTTCGCGGATAGCGTAGGCGTCCTCGACCAGGCCCTCGGCAAAGCCCTGGTAGGCGATGTCGAGGAACGGGATCAACTGGCGGGCCTTGACCACTTCGACCACTTGCTGCCACTGGTTCTGGGCCAGGTCGGCACCGGTCGGGTTATGGCAGCACGGGTGCAGCAGGACCACGCTATTGGCCGGCAGCGCTTGCAGGGTGGCCAGCATGCCGTCGAAGTCGACGCCGCGAGTGGCCTGATCGAAGTACGGGTAGGTGTGCACCTTGAAGCCGGCACCCTCGAAGATGGCGCGGTGGTTGTCCCAGGTCGGGTTGCTGACCCAGACTTCCGACTGCGGGAAGTAGCGCTTGAGGAAGTCGGCGCCGACCTTCAACGCGCCAGAGCCACCCACGGTCTGCACCGTGGCCACGCGCCCACCCGTCACGGCCGGGTGATCGGCGCCGAACAGCAGCGCCTGAATCGCCTGACGGTAGCTGGCCAGGCCTTCCATAGGCAGGTACAGGGACGCTTCATGGTTCTGGCCGGCGATGCGCTTTTCCACCGCATCCACCGCCGCCAATTGCGGCACCACGCCGGCCTCATCGTAATACAGGCCGATGCTCAGGTTGACCTTGTCGGCGCGCGGGTCGGCCTTGAAAGTTTCCATCAACGAGAGGATCGGGTCGCCGGCATAGGCATCGACATGTTTGAACACAGCGTGCAGCTCCTTGGATCAGGACAGTACGAAAAGTCAGCCCTGAGCATACCCGCACACACGGCTCAGGAACATCCACTAATGTGCAAGGTTGTCTATGCAACATTGCATGGCCAGGGTTTTATGCTGGCAGTGATGGTCCCATCGCCGGCAAGCCAGCCACAGGGATCGCATCAGGGCTGGCAGGTGTTTGTCAGAAGATATGCAGCGCCTGTTA
>NZ_RHQO01000059.1:0-29259 GCF_003935475.1 Pseudomonas sp. p99-361
CGCGGGCGGCGCTCGATCTCACAGGCACTGAAGATGCAGCGGCTACCCTTGCCAGGAACCATAGAATCTCCCACAGGTACAATGCTCGCTTTAGGATTTTGTGCAGCCCCTGAATCTGGTTTAGTCAGGGTTCTTGTCGACCCACTTCGGCGCCACCGGCGCGACAAAGCGGTCCATCGCGGCTAGCAGCTCATCCGGCTGCTGCCCCAACAGCAACATATCCCGGTGCTGCGGGCGCACGAAGCCCTCCTCGACGATATGGTCGAGGAACCCGCCAAGCTTGTCGTAGAAGCCGTTCACATCCAGCAGCCCCAGCGGCTTGGCGTGGTAGCCCAGTTGCCCCCAGGTCCAGACCTCGAACAGCTCTTCCAGCGTACCCAGGCCACCCGGCAAGGCGATGAACGCGTCGCTCAACTCGGCCATGCGAGCCTTGCGCGCATGCATGCCATCGACCACTTCCAGCCGCGTCAGGCCTTTGTGGCCGACCTCGGCGTCCAGCAGGCTCTGCGGGATGATCCCTACCACGTCGCCACCCGCTGCCATCGCGGCGTCGGCTACCACACCCATCAAGCCAACAGCGCCACCGCCATACACCAGCGTCCAGCCTCGGCGGGCAATCGCCTGGCCCAGCGCGACCGCCGCCTCACGGTAGGCGGGGTTGCTGCCGATGCTGGCACCGCAAAACACACAAACGGAACGTACGGGCATTACTCACCTCCAGTCACTCAGGGTGACACGGTACGGTGGCTGACCGTCGCTTCCAAGGCCGGGTTCATTCCGGGCGCGAGAATTCGCAGATCGCGCCGGTAGCACCGTGGGCGTAGGCGGCGAGCAGGCTGTTCAGAAACTGGGAGATGGGCATTTGGTATTGCTCCTAAATGAGAGGTTGTCCCATCGTCCAATAAAAGGGCATGATGTGCTCTTAGATTGGTTGTATACAATCCATTGAACAATTCAACTGACTGGCCACTTGACACCCCCTTGACCCATATCAGCAGGGTGCTGAACGGTTTCAGGCAGTCTCGCAATTGATAAAACCCTGCCAAGGAGATTCATGATGTTTGCGAAAGCTGTAGCGGTATCCCTGCTGACCCTCGCCAGCGCCTCTGTCTTCGCCGCCGAGTGCTCGGTAACTGTCGACTCCACTGACCAGATGTCCTTCAACACCAAGGAAATCACCGTCGACAAAAGCTGCAAGGAATTCACGGTCAAACTGACCCACTCCGGCAACCTGCCGAAGAACGTCATGGGCCATAACCTGGTGATCAGCAAGACTGCCGACATGCAGGGCATTGCGACCGAAGGCATGAGCCAGGGCCTGGAAAAGGACTACATCAAGGCTGACAACGCCGCGATCATTGCCCATACCAAAATGATCGGCGCGCCGGAAAAAGAAACCGAAGTGAAGTTCGACCCTTCCAAGCTGGAAGCCGGTGGTGACTACAGCTTCTTCTGCACCTTCCCGGGCCACATCTCGATGATGAAAGGCAAGGTTGTCGTCAAGTAATCAGCTGACGCCGTGCCCTGTAGGGGCGGCTTTACCCGCGAATGCGGTGCCAGATCCACCATCGCATTCGCGGGTAAACCCGCTCCTACAGGCATTGTTACAGCCTGATCAAGGGGCGAACGGCAATTCGCGCTTGTGCTGGGTCTTGCGGTAGGTGGCCACGATGATGTCGAACGCTGCCTGGTCGACCGGCTGCCCATGCAGGAACGCGTCGATCTGCTGGTAGGTGACCCCATGCGAGGCTTCGTCCGGTTTGCCCGGTGCCAGGTCTTCCAGGTCTGCAGTCGGCACCTTCTCCACCAGTGACTCCGGCGCGCCAAAGCTGCGTGCAATGGCCCGCACCTGGTTTTTTACCAGGCCGCTCAGCGGCGCCAGGTCGCAGGCACCATCACCAAACTTGGTAAAGAAGCCCATTACCTTCCTCCCCCCGAAATAGTGCCCAATCCAGCGCAGTGACTGAGTGAGTGACTATTTTTGCTCTTGTGCAGAATCTGTATCTGCACAGTCTGGGGATTCTGGACTGCGCCCTCTCCCAGACCTTCTTCCGATTTCGCTAGATGGGGCTGAGCTTGGTTAGGGCATAATGTCCTAGTTCGCAAGATGCCCGCGACCCTCCGGGTAGTCCTGACCCAGGTTCAATGAGCCGTAATGGCTAGCAGTAATCCGATAGCCCCGCGCTCAGCATGGAGCTTCAGATGGTGCTTCCTTGATCGCAGATGTCAGGACAGTGTTGCATCTTGCCGATCTCGATCTAGGCATTTCTGGAGGAACCATGGAGCAACGTTTGAGAGTGGTAATGGCCCAGCTGAACATCCGCGTCGGGGATGTATACGGCAACGTTGAGAAGGTCATCGAAGCCGCTCATAAGGCCCGCGACGACCTCAAAGCCCAGGTCATCGTTTTCCCAGAGCTGACCCTTTGCGGTTACCCACCAGAGGATCTGCTCCTTCGCTCCAGCATGCAGAGCCGGATCGAAAAAGCCCTGCAGCATATCAAGGACGCTGTCCAAGGCATCGTCACTGTAATCGGCTTCCCTTGGGTCGAGGATGGAGCGCGCTACAACAGCTGCGCCGTGATTTCGGACGGCAAGGAGCTCGCCCGCTATAACAAGCAGCGCCTGCCTAACTATCGTGTTTTCGATGAGAAGCGGTACTTTGAGCCGGGCAGCGGCCCATGCGTAGTTAACCTCTTCGGCGTACCGGTCGGTATCACTATCTGTGAGGACATCTGGTTCTCCGAGCCGCTCAAGCAGGCTTGTGATGCCGGTGCCCAGATCATGCTGACCCTGAATGCCTCGCCGTTCCATCGTGGAAAGCAGGCTGAACGTGAAGAGCTATTGGCGACGCGTGCCAGCGAATGCTCAATCCCCATGGTCTACGTGAACCAGGTTGGTGGCCAAGACGAACTGGTGTTCGACGGCAACAGCTTCGTAGTGGATGGCGACGGAAAGGTTACTCAGCGCGCCCCTGCTTTCGAGGAGGGGCTCTTCGTCTCGGAGTTTGAGATCAAGGAAGGCGTTTTGGTGCCCGTTCCGGCTCAGACCACCGAGCTTCTCAGCATTGAGGCCAGCGTCTACCAGGCACTGGTAGCTGGCGTTAAGGACTATGTGCAGCGCAACGGGTTCAAAGGTGTTGTGCTAGGCCTTTCGGGTGGCATCGACTCGGCGTTGGTGCTCGCTGTTGCTGTGGATGCCTTGGGTGCAGAAAACGTTGAAGCTGTGATGATGCCGTATCACTACACGGCCCAGATGAGCCAGGACGACGCGAAAGAGGAAGCCGACATCTTGGGTGTGAAGTACAGCGTCCTGCCCATCGCATCCATGGTAGAAGCCTTCCTGACCACGCTTGCGCCAATGTTCGAAGGTTTGGGCAAAGACACCACCGAGGAAAACCTCCAGGCCCGGTGTCGCGGCACCATGCTCATGGCCATTTCCAACAAGAAGCGGTATCTCGTTCTCACGACCGGCAACAAGAGTGAGATGGCGGTCGGCTATGCGACCTTGTATGGTGATATGGCGGGTGGCTACGACGTCTTGAAGGACGTACCGAAGACCTTGGTATTCCGCCTCTGCGAATACCGCAACACCCTGGGCTACGTAATTCCGCAGCGCGTCATTGATCGTCCACCATCTGCAGAGCTTGCTCCTGACCAGAAGGACGAAGATTCCTTGCCTCCATACCCTGTCCTTGATGAGATCCTTCGCTTGTACATCGAGCAGGACTTGTCTGCCGATGCCATTACCGAGAAGGGCTTCGATCAGGAGGTTGTGAGGAAGGTAATTCGCTTGGTCGACCTGAACGAATACAAGCGGCGCCAGGCCGCTGTGGGCCCTCGTGTCACCGAGCGCGGCTTCGGTCGTGACCGGCGTTACCCTATCACTTCTGGCTGGAGTATCGGTGATTAATAGCTGAGGCAGCTGATCTATGTACAAGGGGCGCTATTGCGTCCCTTTTCTATAAAGGATGGTCTCGCTAAAGTTTGAAAAATTTTTCTTCTTTGGTCAGTTCGAGAATGGTATTGGCTTCAAGGAACTTTTTATCAAAGCCACCAAGTTTGTCGTTTAAAATTGCTGCGATAGTTTGTATTTTCTTTTCGTTGGCAAAATCAAATAATTTTATTAGCTTGTCTTCGTCTACAACTTCAAGATAGTCTTGGGCGGTAAAAGCAGGAAGCCTGGATTTGAATTTATTCACGAAGTACACATAGGACATGTCGAAAGCCATTGCTGCGGCCCTCGGAACTCCGTCGCCAGTGTTCAGTTCTTCGTTTGTAATCTTGAAATCTGCCTTGCCATCTCGGCCTGCAGAAACTGTCAGTTCGTTGTGATGAGTTACGAATAATCTTTTAGTGATGTCGACATATGCTTCATTGAAGACTTTAAGCTTGGAGTTTAAGTCAGAGTAGTGCACTGCAATACTCCGCTTTACGCCGTCAACTGTAGTGAGTAGATCTTTGATTCGCTTGTTGGACACCTCTACCTCGCTTATGACGTAAGCAAGCCTGCCTCGAGCCTCCCGTAAATCCTGCATTTGCTTTTCGACCAGGATCAGTCCGCTGACATGGCTGTCTCTGGAAAGATCTTTCACCTTACTCTGTTCATCTGATATGAGTCGTGCCAAACTCATTCTCAGAGTGTCAAGTTCATCCGCTGTCTCAGCCGACATTTCTTCGACGTATGCGGCCTTGCGGCTCATTATCGAATTATGGAATTCAATAGTTTCTTCAAGTGTCTTGCTGAGGTTTGGAACTAGCGACTTGGCCTCATTGTAGAGAGAGGTAATTTCCCCTACGTTTAGCTCCACCAAGTTATTTTTGTATCGTTCGATTGTTTTGTTATTATAATAAAGTTTTGTTTCAAGCTTGACGATACGAGAAGTCAATGCTGCCACGCTTCTTCGGGATTCCCGGAGTTCTGCGATGGCATAACTTTGAGATTCAAATATGTCGTACTCATCTTCTTTGATTTGAAGTTCAGAAATCTTCAGGTCGATTAGTTGGATTTCTTCCTGGCGATTCGCCAAAGGGAGGCCGCCGAGAAGTGTTCGGATACGATTATCTTCTAGTTGTATTTGCTGCTCAATTAGGTTGATCTGGCGAACGGAATCAATGAATTCAAAGTCAAACAGATATGCATAAATCAGGTCGTAATCATTGTCGCTAGTGTACGTGTGTAGGTACGCAAGCGTGTTGTTGCTTGTGGTTCTGTTCGTTCGGAAGAACTTGCTTCGTATTGAGTTGAAGCTAGGCTGCTCTCGTGTATATCCAAATATACGAGGGAGTTCGCGAGTGAAGCCAGCATTGCTCTTGTAGACGACGCCATCAATGGTGCTAATGATTTTGATGCTCTCACGTAGGGATCCCATTTTTCTTGAGAGCACACGCGTGATTTGGTGATTAATGGAGGCGACTCTTAGAGTTAACTCAAACTTAACGTCGCCTTTGGTAAGATAGTCTTTAACCTTTTCGTTGACCTTGTTGTTGTCAGGATCTTTCCAAAGAGGCTCAGACTTTCCGCCCAAGCAGAATGCTAGTGCACGAAGTGATGTGCTTTTACCAATCTGGTTCCCAGTTTCGCCCAGGTTGGTAATAATGTTAATTCCGTCCTTGAATTGGATGGTACGTATTTCTTCGCTTTCATCAAATACAGATAATTTAATCAGTTGCATAAAGAAATATCACCTTGCTTCGTTAGCTCTACACATCCAGTGATGTAGAGCCAGTCGAGCGCGTACAGAATGTAAGCAAAAGAAACACGCTCAAATCTATCTTGATATTTTTCGAAAAGTGCTAGTGGGCTCATGGAGCCAAATTCGCTAGACTTTAAGACCATCAGTAAGCGTCCACCGACTATGTAAAGGCTTTTAAGCGGTGAGCTTGTATTCTGAATGATCATGCAGGAGGCTCCAATATCTTACAGTGAATGAAGCCATAGCAAACTATTAACTGTCCGGCCCATTCTATAAGCTCAGATTCAACGCCTTGAAAGACAGTGTTAGTTCCAACTATAAGCTCGGAGACCTTCTTTACAAGCTCATCCGATCCCAGCCGTATTACATTCAGCTTTTGCTCAGGGGAAGCTGGTCGCTCAGCCTGCCTCATGAACAATTCTCGCCTGGCGGTTTTATACTTCTGATTTATAGCGTAAAGAAATCTTTTCTGTGCGCCAGGATCTTCGTCATCGATAGTTGAGATAAGGCTTTCAATGAGATCCATGTAGCCGACATTGTCAATGATTAACTCCGAATACACCGAGACCCTGTTGTACTCAATTTTTTCATCGACCTCAGGGTAATCTATCTCGACGTCTGGGATCTCATCATACGGGGTATGAGTCGACACAATTTTCATTAGTAACGGATTGAGCAGAGATGAGATGGCCGCAGAAGTTGCGGCTATCGTGACAGGCCCACTGCCGGTGCTGACTACTGTTAACCCGCCGTTCGATGCCGTAGCTTCAATATCTGGCGTTAATAGGCTCATTTTTTATGTACAGTAACATTGCCGCGACCCGTGGAGACAACCGTAGTTGAGCTATGATCTGAGGTAGCGGAAATCGTCGGTTTTCTGCTGAATGCCTGCAAAATGATCAGCAAGAAAAAGCAAAATACAGTAGCTGCAAGGGAGTACAGGAACAGCTTGTAGATGGATTCGCTTGGGAGGCCCTTGAGCAAGTCAGACTTAAACCAACCGGCGTGCATCGAGTAGAACATCGCAGCTCCCACTGCAGCAAAGCCGCCTCCAGCGGTGGCGATTACCTTCAAGAAGCCGAACATTCCTTTCTCCATGGTGGTCGGTCACTCGGCAGTGAGTGCCAGCAACGTGATATTACAGATTTCGCTTACCGCTCCACAAGGGCGCTCCCGCCCCGAACCCTCGGCATAGGCAGGATCCTGCAGCCTTTGAGACCAGGGTCTGCGTGCGCGGATATCCGGCCTTGGAACCCTCCTGAGGGCTGCGTTCGAGGTTCAGCAGAGCACGGGGCGGCTTGAGTCAAGGGCAGCCGTTCGCTTTACCAGGGAAGCTACAGAGGGCAGCTACCGGCAGGAGAGGTGGGGCTCAGCACATCGCGCTGCTGACATGCTGGAGCACCTGGCCTATAGCTTTTTCGGCGAGATCACTAAAAGCCGAGCGCAATCGTCTACAGCAGCTACACTGCATTGTTAGATTCACATTACATTGCAACTGGGTGACGTAAACCAATTACCATTAAGGGGTGTAGTATGCGCGAGTGTCTCGTTAATAAAATGATTGCCCACCTCAAGTTTGAGATCAATTACTTGCAGGCTGAGGCATTGTCGGCTAGCTCAGATCGCGACGAAGAGCGGTGCCGTGAAGCTCTGCGCCTCCAAAGCAACGCCATCGAATATTTGTTCAGAGCAGTCGATGCTAAACGCAAAATTGCATTGCAGCGTTGAATCAGTAGGGCCTTAGCATTTTGCGGCCATCCTTGTTGAGGCGTAGGATATTATTGGCTACGAAAAAATTCGTAAGCACTGCGGACAGGTACTTCCAGTTCTCGGCGACGTCTCCCCGAAAGAAACCTGCGTTGTGCATTCGCCATTCAGCATGGGTGCGGACGGCTCCAATGAAGTCGGCAGAATTAGTAACGCCAAGGTGGATATCACCCAAGTCTACGCCTGGGTTTTGATAAAGTAGGCCTTGTGCTATGGCAATGATGAGTGGGGCATCTATCTCCGCCTGCACTGTAGGAAGCGGCGCAAGGTATTCAGTAAGCAACCTACCTAGACAATCGAAAGACGACTTACTGAGTAGGTGCGTTATAGAGTCGAAATCTACATACACAAAACCGTTCGAATCCGAGGTTGGGAAAAGCGATTGGTAATGCAGGAAGCGGCATTTGGCAGGCTCTCGCTCTTGATATTTTTCATTGCATTCAGCTTGAGACATGTTTAAAACTAAGTTGGCTTGCTTTTCGTCCAGAAAACCCACAATAACAAAGTCTTGAAGTAGCTGCCAAGTTAAGGGCTTTGTATCATCTTCAGTGAGTTGTAGTACTTTATATAGAAAGCCTCTAAATCCTGCATAGTCGTCAAGGCACATAGTATGTGGGTGGAAGCCGGTAAGGGTCATATATGCATCGAACATTTGCAAGACTTGAAGCATGCTTCGTTTAATATCGATATCATCGGAATGGCGAAGAATGGGAAGATTTTCCGCTACCTCGGTTTGAATGCTGAAAAAACCCCGTAGTTGAATTCCGCCCAGAGTCAACATGGTTGCTACCTGTGGTTTAGGTAAAAACCTCAGTGTAGGTCGGCAGTCGGTGTAGTGCGAATGCCGGATCTTGAATGTTAAAAATCAACGTCTCTCGTAATGTCCGCTTTTGGGAACATTATGAGGATAAAAGGGCTTTGATGTTCCCAAATGGGGGCATTATATCGAGCATTCCTTTTTTGCTTTTCACCTTCGGGTGGGGCTGTCGTGAACCGACCTCTTATCAGAGCCAGGTTGCGGCCCGAGCGCTTCCATCCTCAGCGTCTGGCTCTGCGTGCTCGGCTTGCGATTCTGATATGAGCCATCAACCTGAATGGTCGAGCGGCTCTTAGGCATTCACAAAGCCTTAGCACCGAAGCCACCAGTAGTCTTCGAGCTCGCGGAGGGCGAAGACCTACCCTTCTAGGAAGGGCTGAATCGTGGGCACAAAAAATCGTGTTGAGGAGCGGCTTCTTTGAAGATGTGAGATTCGCAGGAGCCGGCATTAGCCGTGTTTGCTACAGCTAGCTCCTGAAAGGCATCTACACTCGATTTTCCAGCCGGTGACCGAGATCAGAACGATGCCCACCCTTCCTCCGCTCGGGGCCAGTGAAGAAGAATGGCGCGCCTTTGCCGAAGAACGCTGTGAGGAGCTCAAGCCTCATGTAGCGGAGTTCATCCTGGAGCGGTTCACGTATAAGCCCAGGTATGTCCAACAGCGGGTCTGGCGAACCTTCGCGACCGTGTCAGCCCTGAGCACGCAGTTCGACATCTACATCCGCATGTTTGTGAAGCCAAATGACTACTGGCCAAGGGAGTGCCTTGTCCTGGCTCGGATCGGCTTCACGAAGGAACGTGCTGGACATGGTCGAGCGCTAGTGCAGCGCCTGGTGGAGCTGGCTCCAACATTCGGCTATCGCTACCTCGCTATCGAGTCAGCCAATGCCAACGCATCAGCTTTCGCCGAGAGGCTGGGCTTCAGCCCTCGCGACAATGGCCGTCACTGGATAGGTATGGTCGACGCCGTGCAGGAAGCCTTGAATCGCTGATAGGTGGGACGTGGTCGGGCCAGCGGCTCAATGGTCTTTTTCAGTCAACTGCCCAAAGGCCCGCAGCTGGTAATCCGTCACTACTTGAAAACCATGCTCTGCCAGCATCCTGAGAAGCTCCAGCTCAGCCCCCACGACTCCGTCAGCCTGGGCCTGGTGATACCGCTTCAGTGCCTCGATGGCCTGGCTGTACAGAGGGTCATCAGGCAGCAACACTTTGCTGAGATCTTTCTTCATTACCCTCTCCAATTTTGCCGGGACGATCCCGCTTTCTCGGGTGTGCGGTTCGCGAGCTCAATCAGGTGGGCGTGATGCTCCCGGACAACCTTGTCCAACGTCTCCTGGTTTAGAAACCGTGGGCGTTGACGAACCATCTTGCGTTCGTAGGAGTTCGAAGCAGTCTTCGTTGGCTCTGGGCAGCTTTGTCGAGTCATTCCGAAGGATCTCAGGCAGATTGGTTGAGGCTAGGATACATCGACATCCCTTCACCATGGCTATCCCGCACTGTTCAGTGCCAGCATTGTGCGATCCAGAATCCGTAACCAGGGAAAGATAGTCGATGAAGAATGTGAGGATGGTACGCCACGGCGAGAGTGCTGCGAACGCAGGCCGGCCCACCAAGGATCACGCGAGTATCCCCCTCACAGCAAAAGGGCTGGAGCAAGCCCATATGGTCGCCCGGTCTTTCACGAACGCCCCAGGCCTAATCGTTGCTTCGCCGTTCCTTCGCGCCCAGGCAACCGCGCAGGTGACGGCAGCCCGATACCCTGCTGTCGCTTTCGAAACCTGGCCGATTCAGGAATACACGTACCTAGCGCCGGCACGTTGTGTTGATACAACCCTGGCGCAACGGCGTGGTTGGGTTGAGGCGTACTGGCAAAGAGCAGACCCCGCCTACCGTGATGGTGAGGGCGCAGAGTCGTTCCAGGAACTGGTAGGTAGAGCGCGGTCATTCCTTCACCGACTTGGTAAACATCCAGCTACTGACATAGCCGTGTTTTCGCATGGTCAGCTCATCAACACGGTGGCTTGGCTACTCGAGCATGAGCCACAGGAAATTGATGGCCTGGCGATGCAGGACTGGCGAGAGTATGAGATCGCCAATCACATTGAAAATGGTCAGGGCTTTTTCATTGCCTGGGAGTCGGGCAAATGGGGAACTGGCCAACGAAAGGGCTCCTCCTAAAGCGTTCTGCGTGTCGAGCGTCCACCAAACACGTAGAACGATGCCTATCAGTTGCAGGATGCACCAACCTTCGTGTTGAATTGCTTCACATCAACGACCTCGTCCTCGCACTTACCGTCGGTGATGCTTCCCCATCCGTTCTCGGAGGCCTGCTGCAATAGCAGTTCTTCGATGACAGAGTTTACCTCTGAGCACATCACAATTACAGGATGTTTTGAATGACAGACCAATCGATTTTGAACGAAAGTTTCTTCGAGCAAGGCTTTATATCCAGAAACATTGATGAAACAATCGCACGCATAACTTCAGAAAACGAAGAGTGGTTTACACTGCTGAGGGATATAAATAAACTTCTGCAGGCAGCTGTAGTGTCTGGCTTTGAAAAGCATCACGGTAGAACCATGGACTTAGAAGTTCTAGCCATGTTTTCGGCTTTGCGGTCTTTAAGTAATTTTCAATCGGTTCTCATAAACCTCGAGCGAGGTATGATTGTTGAAGCCAGGATTTTGATACGATGCCTTTTTGAAAATGCATTTTGCGTGGGTGCGTTAGCAGAAAGTCCTGAGAAATTTATCCCCTTGCTCCATAAAGATAACGTTGCTGCCAAGCGCGGCCAAGCCAAAGCCTTGAAGCAAGGTAACTACTCTCTAGATCAAGACGTTGCTGCGGCCATGGACGAGATCTTGGCTGGCGATAAAGGCCGCCACTTGAACTGGCAAGAAGTTGCAGAGATGTCTTCGCTTGGGCATCAATACTTATTTTATAAGCATCTTTCTGATGATGCGATGCATTATTCAGCTTCTTCGCTTAAGCGCTACATTGTGTCAAATAAGGAAACTAATAGCTGGAGCGGCTACAAATTTGGGCCAGGCAAGAAAGCGGAAGTCGCTCTGTCGGCTAACCTGGCTGCATCAGCAGCTTTAGGTATCCTGATTGGATTTCTTCAGGCGACCAAAGATTCTTCCCGCGACAAAGAGGCGAATGAGCTTCTGGATAGATTCGGATCACTCAGCTCCTTAAAGCCAGAGTGATCGATTTTCTATTTTTCTGGTTCTGGTTCTGGTTCTGGTTCTGGTTCGTAGGATGTTACGAATACCTTGATGCCTGATTCATTCCTCAAGACGGTGCCTCCATCTCTAAAGATCAGGGCATCGTCAATTTTTTCCAGCAGTTCTTCCTGCTTGTTTTGATTTGATTTATAAATTGTCCGCACCGATTTCCTATATGTGCCATCATATATATCACACATCAACGTTAAGTGCTCGCGCAATGCGTCTATTAAATCAACCTCTGTATGCTCCAAGGTTGTGTTGTTATAGTAGTCGCATCGCATTCCTGATAAAGTAATACGAACCGGAACGAAGCTTTCAGTTTGACCAGACTCTCTATTTGAATAGTCGACGCTGTGCGCTCCAAGTTTGTTTCTAGCCTCTCGCACCTTCAAGGCTGCAACCCTTCCTTCCAACTCTCGGATGTTAGGCACATTCGCGATTCTGTGGAGATTAAGCAAAGCTTGCTGCTGTATATATGTTGCATTCAATACACCATAAAGCCTGATGTATTTTTCGCCGAAATCATCATATTTTGTCGGCCCATCAACGCCATACTTACAGAAGTGCTCAATCCCTAGCAGGCTGTCATTTATTATATCCATGGATGAGCATATAAATCCCCAGTCTTCCGGTTTTGTAAGCTTTAGTGACGACTGGATAAAATCTACAAAGTCGCCACGTGCTGGCGTATGCCGCATTGCCTTTTCATTGATTAGCTCACGATACTCGTCGTTGTAGTGATGCAGGGCTTTAAAAAGCGGTTCAAGCATTTTTGTGCTCCATTTTATAAAAGGGTCAGATTACACTACGTTTCAGGGGCGACCAACATAATTACCAACCGTCGAAGGAGAGTGCATTGATTGAGCCGAAGCTATAGGAGCTAGTTTTTATGCGATGGGTTGGCAACCAGGCTGTTTTCCAGGAGCAAAGGAAACTCCGATCAAGTCAGCACAGGTCAGGCTGCCTGTGCTGACTTGATCGGAGTTTCCCTAAGCGTTTCATATAAGCAAAGATCGACTGAGACGTCCAACAGCGTCTCAGTCGATACCTGTGAGGTTCAGCGTGAAGATAAGCGATTTTTGCTTATACGGTTTGGAGGGAGCGCTTCAATACGCGGGTCTTGAAATCCTTGACCAGCATCAGGAAGAGCAAACCGAAACCAATATAGCCATTGACCACGTATACCACGTTGATCAGTGCATCGAACGGCACATTCAGACCAACCAGCGTGCCCACGGTGCAAAGCACACACAGCAGCAGTCGATGACGAATGCTGAACTCATCTGGCGCGAAGCGTTTCACTGGGGCCCAGAGCAGCGACGCTGCCGTGGTGTAGATGGCGGCGAGAATCACCACCGTGATCAGGCCGGTCAGCGAAGGGGAAATTTTTTCAACCAGCACCAGGGATGGGATCTGCGCAGTGGCAACATCGCTGAGGTTTGCAGCCAGGCCCAGCATCATGGCCAGCACGGCCAGGGAAAAAAGCAACATCCCCAAAAACGCACCACCCCCTGCCTCTGCCCGGCTCTTGCTGGTACTGCCCAGGTTGGTCATGAAGACCGCCAGCCACATCATGCAGAAACCTACGTAGGAAAGGCAGGCTGTAAACCAGTTGCTCCCGGCCTGCAGAACGGTCTTGCTTTCGGTCAATGGCTTCAATACGGCAGGGAATTCAACCAGCCCCTGGGTGTTCATGACGACACCTGCCACACCTATCATGATCGCTAGAACCGAAAGCAGAGGGCCGATCGAACCCACCACGCTGATCAACCGATTGAAGCCGAAGAACAGCGTGACCAAGGTCAAGCCCCCCATCAACACGCCGCCATACCAGTTAGGCCAGCCAAGTTTCTGATTGAGCGCGGCCCCCGCTCCGGCAATCATCACCCAGAACGACATATACAGGAAAAGCACCGAGAAATAGTCGAAGAAGGCGCCGAGTTTTTTACCGCAGTAATACGTGAATATTTCCTTGGGCGCGCTGAACTTTTGTTCGTAACCCGCCATGACGAAACTGAACGCAACATAGGTAAAGAGTGCAAACATCAGGAGGATACTGATCAGCCCGGCATGACCATAGGCGACAAAGTACTGCATGATTTCCTGGCCCGTCGCAAAACCTGAGCCGATGAGTAGTGCAATGCATGCACCACCAATAATGAACATTCTGGAGACATCCAGGGTTGACTTTGGCATCGTCATGATGAGTAGCGTCCTCTTTTTATTATCATGTGCCCAGGCATGACCGCCTGTAGGCAGTACAAAACGTGACGGCTCCTGCCGTATTCGCCGACGTCCAACGATTAAAACTAACGAGTGGAAAGCTCGCGATAAGGCTGCCTTTTGCTGTACTCGTTACATCAGCAATGTACGTGCCGCTTTTGCATGGCGAACCGTCCCAATGCGCCGCCTTCATGCCAGATTGCGACTCGCCGCGACAATTGTCCTTGAGCCAGGATGGGGCGTTTTGGGAGCTGAATACCGGGGTCTAAAGAGACCGCTGTAGCAGCCCGCGTGAACATCAGCGGGTCAATTGATCGAGCTAGACGCAGCCCATTTCCCTGTGTTGCTTGCGAAGCCGCGCAGGTGAAATCGAAAAGCGCTTCTTGAAGCTCTTGCAGAAGTGGGTGCTATCGGAGAATCCGCACTCGTATGCGATCTGGGCCACAGACCGGTCTGTGTTCTGCACGAGCCAGTGCGTTAGCTTCTGCACGCCAGAAGCTAACTTGCTCGGAGGATCCCAAAAGACACGTCACGATGAGTCCATTCCTCTACCTGAAAGCTGCCAAGGCGTGATCGCCAAGTATGCGCGGGCCAGTAAGCTCTCCGAAGGAGACCTACTCTTCCACTCTCACAAAGATCGAAAGCGCCCTATGCCACCGACAGCTCTGAGCTGAATGCTGACCGCCTTGGCCCACAAAGCAGACGTCAAGCTTGAGCGTGTAACGGCTACCCAGATTCGACACACCGTGTTCAAGATTGGCATTCCGAGATGACAGGACATCGTTCACGTACCACCGCGTTGGACTACATAGTCAAGGATGGGGACAGGATCAAGCCGACTGAAAAGAGCCGCGCGCCTAGAGGTGAATCCATCTATCAGTGGACTGACTGCCCAAGCGTGCCGGCCTTGTGCAATTGGTAGTCGATGACGGTCTGGTACAGGTGATCAGCCTCCAGGCGGAGCCTTTCTACCTCGTCGGCTGGTTTCCCCTCGTCCACGGCTTGGTGATGGGCACGTATCGCTTGGAGAGTTTGCTGCAATAGCAGCTCTCCTGCCTCAGCCATTCCCAAGAGCGTCCTCTTCACTTCGAGCCCTGCCGGCTCGCACGGTGTGCTTCCAAGTGCGCCATTTCAGCGCCCCAGGTCAGAACGAATTTCTCGAAATCGTGGAAGTACGGCCCTGCAGCCACGCGGGTAGAGCCAATGCTCGCAGCCGCAAATCGCTGCCGCCAAGGCTCGGGAATGCTGTCTTCAATAACCAGGCGAACGCCGTTATGGGACTGCGTTGTGATGGAATCGACGAGCTCCTGGCTCGAGAGCTCATTACCGCTCATTAATGCCTTCAGGGCCTGGTCAACCTCATCGATCTCCAACAGCGGGAGTTCAGCGCGAGAGTCTCCAGGCTGCAGATCAGCAAGCGCCCACAAGGCTCTGCGCTTCGCGATTTCCAGGCTGCGCAGCTGGTGATGAGTCACCACGTCTCGCCCCTCCTTCTGTTATCAAAAACATCTCACGCGGCCATCTGACCTTTCCGAATAGGCGTGGTAGCTAGAGCTCGATCATCTTGCTCTCGATCTCCTGCCAGAAGTGTTCGGGCATGTTGTTGCCGATGTTGAAATCCACTGGTACGCCGATCAGTACCTGGAGCTCATCTTCAAGGTCGGCGATGTCGAAAAGCGAGATTGTGCCGGTCTTGCTGGAGGGAATGGTGGCGAGGATGTCGAGGTCGCTACCTTCTTGATCATCACCTCGCACAGTCGAGCCAAACAGCTGTGGGGATACGAAGCCGTAGGATTCGACCAGGCGCTTTATGGCTCCTTCTTTGCCACGGATCGCATCGCTAGGCTTCATGGGGTTTACTGGCCTTCGAGCGCGCCTCAAGCTGAAGTTTCTTCACTCAGCTTTTGCAGATGAAGCTGATGCTCGCGAGCAACGCTATCAAGCGTTTCCTGATTCAAGAATACAGGGCGACGGCGAGCCATCTTTTGATCATAAGCGTCAGGAGAAGCTTTTTCCGGATCGGTTCGAGCACAACGAGTCACCTTGTCCACCTATCGGTTTGTCAGCTGTTGTCACAAGTGGATTGTAGGAGGCAAAGTGCAAGTTTTGCACCTTGCATGTTGGCGACCGATCTCCAAGGCCGGTTGCTAATGGCCTTTCGCTGCCGGCCCGCCAAGGGCTTGGAGCTGGTAATCAGTGACGGCTTGAAGCGATGTTCGGCCATCAGCTTGAGGCGCTCCAGCTCCGCTCCAACTACCCCTTCAGCCTGGGCTTGGTGGTACAACTTCAGTGCTTTCACGGCCTCCGTATACAGGGGGTGATTGGGCATAAGCACTTTGCTCAGATCTCTTTTCACGATCTCTCCCTTTCGCCATGACTACCCCACACGACGCCATGCCAGCATTATTCGATCCAGCCAACGTGAATCAGGGAAAGATAGTCGATGAAGAACGTCAGGCTGATACGCCACGGCGAGAGCGCCGCCAATGCAGGCGAACCCACCAAGGATCACGCAAGCTTTACTTTGAAGGCAAAAGGCCTGGAGCAAGCTCGTATGGTCGCTCAATCGATCACCAGCGCACCAGGCCTCATCCTGGCCTCGCCGTTCCTACGCGCCCAAGCGACCGCGCTGGCCACAACGGCCCTCTATCCCGCTGCCGCTTTCGAGACTTGGCCGATTCACGAATTTACCTACCTGGCACGTGCGTTGTGTAGATACGACGCTGGAGCAGCGTAGAGGCTGGGTGAAGGCCTACTGGCAGTGGTTGCGCCATATCTCCCATATCACGACAATACTAGGCATCACCGAGCGCGCGGAAGGCAGCATGGAGCAGCAGTATCAGCAAGGACATGACCTACCTCGGTCACAAGCGCGACGAACTCAAGGGCTTGCAAGCGTCTGCATACAGGCCGCAGAGCGGCGTCTTCACACGCAGCAATCCAGTTTTGCAGCTAGCCCTCAGGTTTCCCTGGTCAATGGTTCATATTTCGAATCAATCGACACACAGCCCTTGCAGACCATTTGCGCCACCGATTAGGCGCAATATCTGGTCACTTTGGTCACCTCATTCCCCCTTTTTGCTAAGGCAGTAAGTCCCCCCATGGCCATCAAAAAATCAGAACTTTATTCCTCCCTGTGGAAATCCTGCGACGAGCTGCGTGGTGGTATGGATGCTTCGCAGTACAAGGATTACGTCCTGGTGCTGCTGTTCGTGAAGTACGTATCCGACAAGTACGCCGGCAACCACAGCGCCATGCTTGAGGTGCCGGTTGGAGGTGGCTTTGCCGACATGATCGCGCTCAAAGGCGACAAGGAGATTGGCGACAAGCTCAACATCATTATTCGCACCCTTGCCGAGGCCAACGGCCTGACCGGCGTGATCGATGTGGCCGACTTCAACGATGCCGAGAAACTTGGCAAAGGCAAAGAGATGGTGGATCGGCTGTCCAATCTGGTCAGCATCTTCGACTCACCCGGCCTCAATTTCAAAAGCAACCGCGCTCAGGGTGATGACATCCTCGGCGATGCTTACGAATACCTGATGCGCCACTTCGCCACCGAGTCTGGCAAGAGCAAGGGTCAGTTCTACACCCCCGCAGAAGTCTCGCGGATCATGGCTAAGGTGATCGGCATTAACGCCGCCACCGATAGCACCCAGACTATTTATGACCCAGCCTGCGGCTCTGGCTCGCTGTTGCTGAAAGCCCACGACGAAGCCAAGCACGCCACCAATCTCGACCTGAGTATCTACGGCCAGGAAATGGACAACGCCACCAGCGCCTTGGCCAAGATGAACATGATCTTGCACAGCTGCGAGACGGCCACCATCTGGAAGGACAACAGCCTCTCTGCGCCGTACTTCACCGAAGCCCATGGCCCGTTCAAAGGCCAGCTCAAGCGTTTTGACTTCGTCGTCGCCAACCCACCGTTCTCAACCAAAGCCTGGAGTAACGGCTTCAATCCCGCTGAAGATGAGTTTGAGCGCTTCGGCCTTGGTATCCCGCCCGAGAAGAATGGTGACTACGCCTTCTTGCTGCACATCCTTACCTCGCTCAAGCACTCCGGCAAGGGCGCGGTGATTCTGCCCCACGGCGTGCTGTTCCGTGGAGGTGCCGAAGGCGCTATTCGCCAGCGCATCCTGGAGCATGGCTTTATCAAGGGCATCATCGGTCTACCGGCCAACCTGTTTTACGGCACCGGCATCCCGGCCTGCATCATCGTGCTGGATAAAGAGCACGCCCATGGCCGCAAAGGTATCTTTATGCTCGATGCCAGCAAAGGCTTCATTAAAGATGGCAATAAAAACCGCCTACGCGAGCAAGACATTCACAAAATCGTCGACACCTTTACCCAGCAGCATGAAGTAGCCAAATACGCCCGCCTAGTGCCCCTGGCCGAGATTGCTGACAACGACTACAACCTCAACATCCCGCGCTATATCGATGCCAGCGCCGCCGAAGACCTGCAAGACATTGCCGCCCACCTGCAAGGCGGTATTCCCAACCGAGATATCGACGCTTTAGCCGCCTATTGGCAGGTTATCCCGGCGGTGCGCGCTAGCTTGTTTGCCCCCGCACGGGCTGGCTACAGCCAGCTGCAAGGGGCTATTGGCGAGATCAAGCCGACCATTTTTGACCACCCAGAATTCACCACTTTCAACCAGACCATCACCGAGCTGTTTGAAGGCTGGAAAACCCGCAATCGTCCAGATATGCACGCCATCGCAATTGGCGACAAACCCAAGGCTTTAATCGACAGCCTGGCCGAAGACCTGCTCGCCATCTTCGCCCAAGCCCCGTTGCTGGATGCCTACGACGTGTACCAGCACCTGCTCGATTACTGGGCTACAACCATGCAGGACGATCTCTATCAACTGGTCAGTGACGGCTGGCAGGCGCTGATTGTTGATGGTGCCAACCAAGGCCAACCGAACACCGATTTGCTGCCGCCAGAACTGCTAATCAAGCGCTACTTCGCTACTGACTCCGAAGCAATCGAACAGCTGGAGGCCGCCCGCGATGCCTTTAGCCGCCAGTTGGAAGAGCTGGACGAAGAGCACGGTGGCGAAGACGGTCTGTTAGCCGAGGGCAAAACCGACAAAGGCAAGCTGACCGCCAAAAGTGTAAAAGACCGCATCAAGGCGATAAAAAACGACCTAGCTGCCGCCGATGAGCGCGCTGCCCTTCAGCGTTACCTCGCAGTGCTGGAGCAAGAAGCCGCTGCCGGCAAAAAGGTCAAAGAGGCGCAAAAGGCCCTGGACATCAAAGTCGCCAAGCAATACGCACAACTCAGCGAAGCGGATATCAAAACCCTAGTGATTGAAGACAAATGGCTCGCGACCTTGGCCTTGGATGTTCAGACCGAACTGGATCGTGTCTCCCAAGCTCTGACCTCACGCATCCGACAACTGGCTGAACGCTACGCCACGCCATTGCCACAACTGGCGGTCGAGGTTGAGGTGTTGGCTTCCAAAGTGAACGATCATCTGGCCAAGATGGGGTATGCGCTATGAATTCGCAGGTTAGGCCGGGGTACAAACTGACCGAAGTCGGGGTGATTCCGGAGGATTGGTCTGTAAAGTCATTGGGCCAACTAACTGGAAAAATAACTACAGGAAAACTTGATGCGAACGCCATGGTGGAAGATGGTGCATACCCTTTTTTCACGTGTGCTCGAGACGTCTATAAAATAAATGACTATGCATTTGATACCGAAGCTTTATTGGTGTCGGGAAACGGCGCAAATGTTGGCTATATTCATTACTACCTTGGCAAATTCAATGCGTACCAAAGAACTTATGTTCTTAGTGAGTTCTCTGCAGATATCACATATTTAAAGATGTACATGGGGCAGCGATTGCAGGAGCGCCTGCGAACAGAGGTAAATGCTGGTAATACTCCATATATTGTTATGGGGACGCTTACTGAAATGCAGATAGGCCTTCCCTCCTCAATTGATGAACAGCGTGCCATCGCAATCGTTTTATCCGATATAGACACCATGATCAGCCGACTAGATCAACTGATCTCCAAAAAGCGCGACATCAAACAAGCCACCATGCAACAACTCCTCAACGGCCTACAACGCCTGTCGGGATTTAGTGGGGAATGGGAGAGGAAGCGCCTTGGAGAAATTGGCTATTTCCTCAAAGGTTCTGGCGTGACGCGTGACCAGTCATTGAGTGGCGACCTTCCATGTATTCGCTATGGTGAAATTTACACGGCACATAACGACTATATCCGCGAGTTCAAGTCGTATATTTCCGTTGCGGTAGCGGAAACTGCTACGCTTATTAAGTGTGGCGATATATTGTTCGCTGGGTCAGGAGAAACCAAAGAGGATATCGGTAAATGCGTCTCCTTTGTTGACCATATGGAAGCCTATGCTGGTGGCGATATCGTCATTTTCAGACCGAAAAATGTGGACTCCCTTTTCCTAGGCTACGCGTTGAATACTCCTGCAGTAAAACGCCAAAAAGCGAGCCGTGGGCAAGGTGATGCAGTAGTACACATCAGCGCAAATGCGCTGGCGAGCGTTGAGGTACTAATGCCAAATCAGGCCGAACAATCCGCCATCGCCAACGTCCTCGCGGACATGGACGCCGAGCTCCTCACCCTCGAAACCCGTCGCAACAAAGCCCGTGAACTCAGGCAAGGCATGATGCAAGAACTACTGACCGGCAGGATTCGGTTATCTCAAAACTCGCAGGATGCAAAGTTATGCTAATCACAGTTGGCCAGATCGAACGCAAGACCCAAGGCCGCGTGGTTGCGCTGTTCCAGCACACCCTCGGCTACGAGTATCTAGGTGACTGGGCGGATCGCGCTGGCAACGCCAACATTGAGCAAGAGCTGCTCCGCGCCTGGCTGACCAAGCAGGGTGTAGATGCCTCTCTGATTACCCGCGCCTTGTTCGAGCTGACCAAGGTAGCCGCCGATGCCAGCAAGAGCCTTTATGACCGCAATAAGGCGGTGTATGAGCTGCTGCGCTACGGCGTGCGGGTCAAGCCTGAGGTGGGCGAGAACACCCAAACCGTGTGGCTGATCGACTGGAAAAACGCAGAGAACAATCACTTCGCGCTGGCCGAGGAAGTAACGGTTAAGGGTGCAGATGCTAAGGCTAGCACCAAACGCCCGGATATCGTGCTGTACATCAACGGTATCGCCTTGGCCGTGCTGGAGTTGAAACGTTCCCGAACGGCAGTCAATCAGGGCATTCGTCAGAGCCTAGATAACCAGAAGCCTGAATTCATCCAGCCGTTCTTTTCCACCATGCAGTTGGTGATGGCGGGTAACGACACACAGGGCATGCGCTACGGCACCATCCAGACAGGAGAGAAGTATTTCCTGACCTGGAAGGAAGATAGCCCGGTCGAGAACCTGCTGGATCGCCACCTGCAACAGGTATGTAGCAAACGCCGTTTGCTGGAGTTGGTGCACGACTATGTGGCGTACGACAGCGGTGTGAAAAAGCTCTGCCGGCAGAACCAGTATTTCGGAGTGCGTGCCGCCCAGGATTACTTGCGCCGCCGCGAGGGCGGGATCATCTGGCACACGCAAGGCAGCGGTAAGTCACTGACGATGGTCTGGCTGGCCAAGTGGATTCGTGAAAACATCCAGGACTCTCGGGTACTGATCATCACCGACCGTACCGAATTGGACGAGCAGATAGAAAAGGTCTTTACCGGGGTCAATGAGCAAATCTACCGCAGCCAGAGCGGCGCTGACCTGATCGCCAAACTGAATCAGCCAGCGCCCTGGCTGTTGTGTTCGTTGGTGCATAAATTTGGCAGCCGCGAAGAAGACGAATCAGCGAACCCGGATATCAAAGTTTTCCTTGAGGAGTTGCGTAAGAACCTGCCTGCAGATTTTCGAGCCAAGGGTGATATTTATGTGTTCGTCGATGAGTGCCACCGTACTCAGTCTGGCGAGCTACACAAGGCGATGAAGGCGATTCTGCCCAATGCGCTGTTTGTCGGTTTCACCGGCACACCGCTGCTCAAGGCAGACAAGCAAAAGAGCATCGAGGTGTTCGGCGGCTATATCCACACCTACAAGTTTGATGAGGCTGTTAAGGATGGGGTGGTGCTCGATTTACGCTACGAAGCCCGCGACATTGACCAAAACATCACCTCGCAGAAAAAGATCGATCAGTGGTTTGAGGCCAAAACCAAGGGTCTGAATGGCTTGGCCAAGGCACAGCTAAAACAGCGCTGGGGCAGTATGCAAAAGGTACTGTCGAGCCAGTCGCGGCTGGAGAAAATCGTCGCCGACATCATGCTCGACCTGGCCACCCGTGACCGCCTGGCCAATGGCCGGGGCAATGCCATGCTGGTCACCAGCAGCATCTTCGAGGCCTGCAAATGCTATGAGCTATTCGCCAAGGCCGGTATGGCCGACACCTGCGCCATTGTAACCAGTTACAAACCATCGCCGGCTGATATCAAGGGCGAGGCTACAGGTGAGGGGCTGACCGAGAAGCTCCGCAAATACAATATCTACAACCAGATGTTGAACGGCAAAGATCCAGAGGTGTTCGAGAAAGAGGTTAAGCAGAAGTTCATCAAAGAACCGGGGCAGATGAAGCTGCTGATTGTGGTCGATAAGCTGCTGACTGGATTTGATGCACCATCAGCCACCTACCTATACATCGACAAACAGATGCGCGACCACGGCCTGTTTCAGGCCATCTGCCGGGTCAATCGCCTCGATGGTGAAGACAAGCAATACGGCTACATTGTCGACTACAAAGATCTGTTCAAACAGCTAGAAAACTCCATTGACGACTACACTAGCAACGCCCTGGATGGCTTCGATAAAGCCGATGTCGCAGGTCTGCTGGAGGATCGTCTCAGTAATGCCCGCGATGACCTTGAGGATGCGCGAGAGGCCATCAAGGCGCTGTGTGAACCAGTTGATCGGCCACGAGATACGCCAGCTTACCTGCGTTATTTCTGCGGATCTGAATCGGGCAATGCCGAGCAGCTCAAGGCCAACGAGCCGCGCCGGTTGAATCTGTACAAGATGACCTCTGCCTTGATCCGCTGCTTTGCCAGTGTAGCCAATGAGCTAAAGGAGGCAGGCTACAGCGCCAAGCAAATTGGCGAAATCAAAGACGAAGTCGATCATTACAACAAAGTGCGTGACGAAGTGAAGGTAGCCAGTGGCGACTACATCGACCTTAAGGCCTATGAGCCTGACATGCGCTTTTTGATTGACACCTACATCCGTGCTGAAGAGAGCGAAAAAATTTCGGCATTCGATGATATGTCGCTGATTCAGCTTATCGTAGAGCGCGGCGTTGAAGCGGTAGAGGCGTTGCCGAAGGGCATTCGGGGCAGCCAGGAGGCTGTGGCAGAAACCATCGAGAACAACGTGCGCAAGCTGATCATCGATGAGTCGCCGATCAACCCAAAATATTACGAGACCATGTCGTCCTTGCTAGATGCCTTGATCGCCAAGCGAAAAGAAGATGCCATCAGCTACCAAGAGTATTTGCAGGAGGTTGTTGAGTTGGCCAAACAGGCCAAGAATCCCAGCAGCACCAATAGCTATCCATCGACAATGAACACCGGGGCTCGGCAGGCGCTGTACGACAACCTGGATAGAAACGCCGGATTAGCGTTGGCAGTCGATAACGCAGTGCTGGCCAACCGTCAGGACGATTGGCGCAATAACGCTTTCAAGGTACGCAAGGTGCGTCTGGCGCTTAAAGATGTACTTGATGCAGCCGGCCACGATGCGGCAGAGCTTGCCGGCGAGTACCACTCAGGCTCTTCCCAGAAGGCCTTGGATAAACTGCTAGAACTGATAACGAGCCAACGTGACTACTGACAACCACAGCATCACGGTCAACGGCCTGAGCGTTGAAGTGGTGCGCAAGAACATCAAAAACTTGCACCTAGGCGTTTATCCGCCCTTGGGTCGGGTACGCGTGGCGGCCCCATTGGCCGTCAGCGACGATGCTGTGCGTTTAGCAGTGGTTGGCAAACTCGGCTGGATCAAACGCCAGCGCGCCAAGTTTCAAGCCCAGCCGCGACAATCCCAGCGGCGCATGGTTAGTGGCGAGAGCCATTACTTCATGGGCCAGCGTTATCGTCTACGTGTAGTCGAAGGTAGCACACCGATGAAGGTCGCGTTGCGGGGCAAAGCTGTGTTGGATCTGTTCGTACGCCCGGAGACCAGCACGGAGCGGCGTGAAGAACTGCTGCAAGCCTTCTACCGCGCCGAGCTTAAAAAACTGATTCCCTCGCTGCTAGCCAAATGGCAGCCGATCTTGGGAGTTGAGGCGAATGCTTGGGGTATCAAGAAGATGAAAACCAAGTGGGGCACCTGCAACATTGCTGCCCGCCGCGTCTGGCTTAACTTGGAACTAGCTAAAAAGCCTGTCCAGTGCCTGGAATACATTCTCGTCCACGAACTGCTGCACCTAATCGAACGCCACCACAACGACCGTTTTCGCAGCCTGATAGATCAGCATTTGCCGCAATGGCAAGCACATCGCGATGAGTTGAATAGGTCGTGGTTGGCTGAAGAGTGCTGGGATTACTAGAATCACCATGCTTTTCCGCACGCCTGAACACAATACTGCAGCCCTTAACTTAGGCAGGATTGGGTGAGGTTGGGTAGGCGTCAGGCCAGTTGTTTCTCAACCTTCGCCAGATCTGCTTTCAACTGCTTGAGTGCCTGCAGGTCATCATCAACGTCATCCAGGTACCAGCTCTCACAGATCTTGTCGAAAATAGCTTCGAGTTGACCTACACCTGCGGCTTTCTTGGACGCTTTTTCATACCGATCCACAATGTCGGCCATCTGTTCTGGTAGGTTCTGGATCAGAACCCGAACACGGGTGGAGTGGCAGCCGGCGTTGATGACGCGAGTTCTCAGAGTGTCCATATGCAGGTCTCCTTTGATGAGCGTGAATTTTGGTCGTACAGGGATCCCGGTGCTGGCGGTGAAGTTAGCCAGGATTGCTGAGGCGTCCTGCCGGGAGAAGTCGATCAGTCTTCCCATATGCCGGTCAGTGACACTGCCGTGCGACCACAGATGCTTTAGCATCAGTCCCAGGGAAAAGTAGTTGATCTGAAGGACGTCACCAGAAAGGCCGGCCCGGACAATACCGCCAGAGGCTGCAAAGCCCTGGGCAATGAGCTTCATGTCGATGTATTTCGGCTGATCGCGCCAGGCCTTAATTTGCTTGGCCATCAACTGAACGTCACCGTTCCAGGAGATGTGCCCCTTCTTCACGCCCTCAAGGAACGCGTAGAGCTCGACGCCAAGCTCCATCGTTGCTGCAACGAGCATTCGCCTCTTCGCTCCGCCAAGGGCGGCGCCTAAGTCACTTGTCCAGAAGACGCGTTGATTCAGCGCCTTGGAATCATACAATTTGAGCATCGCTTCACCGAGCGTGGTGCCCTCCGGGATTAACCCCTCCCCAAAGAACTTGTTCAACCACTTCGACCAGTCGAGGCCTCCGGTCATGCTCTGGAGCATCTTGAACAGCGGATGTGGCTCTCCAACCGTTGCAGGATTGCCCGCTTTGATGCCCTGCTCCCACAGCCATGACATGAACTTCAATGGCAGGCTCGCCGGCGACGTGCGGTCAGCGTCCAGGTGGAGTTTGAGCAACTCGGTCGCCGCCTCCCTGGTCATCTCAGGGAAGATCTTGAATGCCATCTCCCCAATCCCTGCCTCACCTTTCATCAGCATCTCGATTATCGAGCGCTCATCGGTGTGGTTAAGGATCCGGTGGTTGGATGGACGGAGTCGATACGGGGTAAGCGTCCGCCCAACTCACCTTGCGTAAGTTAGGCAGACACCCACTGATGCGGTAACAGTTGCCCGATCTCACTGGCCCGTTGCGTCGGCAACCGCGTCAGTACATCTTTGAGATAGGCATACGGATCATGCCCATTCATGCGCGCCGACTGGATCAAACTCATGATCGCAGCTGCTCGTTTGCCGCTGCGCAACGACCCGGCAAATAACCAGTTCGAGCGCCCGAGTGCCCATGGTCGTATCTGGTTTTCAACTTGGTTGTTGTCGATGGGCACAGCCCCATCGTCCAGGTAGCGCGTCAGCGCTACCCAGCGTTTCAGACTGTAGTCGAGGGCTTTGGCCGTGGCTGATCCGTTGGGTACCAGGTCGCGCTGGGCCAACATCCAGTCATGCAGTTTTTTGCTGATCGGTACCGCCATTTCCTGACGTATTCGCCACCGATCTTCATCACTCATGTCTCGCGCTTGGCGTTCGACTTCGTACAAGCCGCTGATCGAGTGCAGCGCTTGTTCGGCCAACTGGCTTTTGTTCGCGACATGCAGATCGAAAAACTTGCGACGGGCGTGGGCCATGCAGCCGATTTCAGTGATGCCTTGCTCAAAACCAGCTTTGTAGCCAGCGAAGTCATCGCAGACCAACTTGCCGTTCCAGTCGCCCAGGAAGTTGCGTGCATGTTCGCCGGCACGGCTTGGGCTGAAGTCGTACACCACGGCTTTGAGCGCCGAAAACGGCGTCGTGCTGTAGGCCCAGACGTAGGCTCGGTGGGTTTTCTTCTCGCCCGGCGCAAGCATTTGCACCGGTGTTTCATCAGCGTGAATCGCGCCTTGTCTCAGCACGGCTTCACGCAGCGCATCGACCAGCGGCTGGAGCCGCACACCGGTTTGTCCGACCCACTGGGCCAGGGTCGAGCGAGCGATTGCCAGCCCCGCGCGGCCAAAGATTTTCTCCTGCCGGTACAGCGGCAAGTGATCGGCAAACTTCGCCACCATCACGTGAGCCAACAAGCCTGCGGTCGGGATACCTTTGTCGATAACCTGCGCCGGCACCGGCGCCTGCATCAGTGTCTCGCACTGACGGCAGGCCCATTTGCCACGCACATGTTGCTCGACAGTGAACACGCCCGGCGTGTAATCCAGCTTCTCGCTGACGTCTTCGCCGATGCGTTGAAGCTGGCAGCCACAGGCGCACTGAGTGTTTTCCGGTTCGTGACGAATCACCGTGCGTGGAAACTGTGGCGGCAATGGCGCACGTTTCGGGGATTGCCGTGGCTCGGCCTGTGGCGAAGCTGGGAGGAGCTGTTTCAGCTCTGCTTCGATAGCTTCAAGGTCTGTGTCGAGCAGGTCATCCAGCAAGCTGCCTTGCGCTTGGCTGATCTGCTCGCTGCGCTTGGCAAACTTGTGGCGCTTGAGCAGGGCGATTTCGAACTTGAACTGTTCGATGAGAATTTCATCGTTCTGGATCTTCCTGCTCATCGCCTCGACTTGGGACTGCAATTGCAACGCCTGTGCCGCCAAAGCACGAAGCTGTTCCGGAGTCATCTGGTCGAGGTTGGGCGAGAAAGTCATGCCGCCGATTGTGCCAGAGCAAGCTTGATACGACGACAAGCAGACCGGCCAAATGGCCGGCGGTTACAGCATGCTGATCACGCCGCCTGAGCCGACCCGCTGCCACGGCAGGCCCAGCACCAACGCCTGGAGTTGCTCGCTGTCGAGTTCGACCTCACAGCCATGGCGAATGCCGGGCCAGTGAAACTTGCCTTGATTCAGGCGCCGCGCGGCAAGCCAGACGCCCACGCCATCGTGCACCAGCACTTTCATCCGGTTAGCCCGGCGATTGGCGAACAGATAAGCACAGTGCGGCTTCGCCGCACCGAACACCGCGATCACCCGGGCTAATGCGGTTTCGGTACCGGCGCGCATATCCATCGGCTCGGTGGCCAGCCAGATCGCATCGATGCGGATCATTGAGCCACAGCCCGGATAAATTGCGCGCAGCCCTCGGGATCTGAGGTTGGCCATTTCACTGTGATCACTTGGCCGGCCAGGGGCAACTCGATGATCACTGACGCTTCGGTTGGCCGTTTAGGTGCGGCTTTTAGCGGAACAAATGCCGGTAGTGAAGTCGCTGCGGGCTGGTCTCGATAGAGCGGCATCCATTTGCGGATGACGTTGGCATTGATGCCGTGGCTGATGGCGACACTTGAGACAGTCGCCCCAGGTTGCAGGCATTCCTGAACGACCTGGGCTTTGAACGGTTTCGGATAAGAGCTTCGTTGGCGCATGGAAATCCTGGCGATAAGGGTGATCGCGTCCGCTTAAAAATACGCGGACACCATCGCCCTTAAAGCTGGAGTTCGGAAGGTGAGTTCACCGGACGCTTAGAGCGCCAGTTAAAGCTGGCGGAGGATAGTCGATGAAAGTTCGATACTGGTAAGAAATGGCGAATCAACCAGACCCCGAGTCATGCATGTTGCACCGTGAGGTGCAGGGTGAAGCGTTGACAGGGGAAACCGATGGGCCAGCCATTGAGCCGCGTAATCAGGAATTCGGGATGCCGATGCTGTTAAGCGAAGCAGAAGGCAATACGGAGCATGGCGTTATACGCCAGTCATGCTCTGATCCCGCGCGGTCGGAGACCCTGTGCACGTCGGGAAGTCCTTCGTACGGAAACTGGGAGATCTCAGCGGCGCCCGGTGCGCAAGCATCGGGCGGAGCAGGAAAGGCCAAAAGCTGTAACCCTGCTGCCTACGCTGCCGAGAAGTCGGATACGTCCGTAGTACCTGAGAAGCCATCGAACAAAGGGCCTGGCCCTGCGGAGATAGTGGAGGAAAGGGACGTAGCCAAGGGAAACACCAACAAGCCTCCCGCTCCCCGGACACTGAGCCGGATCAGTCGCGCGTCGATGGGACTTGAAGGTGTACGTGAAGCAGCCAGAAGAAACAAGGGCATGCAGTTCACGGCTTTGCTGCACCACATCACACCGCAGTTACTGGCGCAGAGTTTCTATGCTCTGCGCCGGGATGCAGCAGTAGGCGTGGACGGCATGTCGTGGCGGGAATACGAGGAAGGTCTTCTCCAGCGGGTAACTGATCTGCACGCAAGGCTCCACGGTGGAGCCTATCGGGCAACGCCATCGCGGCGGGTCTACATTCCCAAAGCCGACGGCAGGCAGCGTCCGCTGGGCATTGCCTCTCTGGAGGACAAGATCGTACAGCAGGCAGTCGTTACCGTTCTGAATGCGATTTATGAAGAGGACTTTCTGGGTTTCTCGTATGGGTTTCGGCCGGGACGTAGCCAGCACGATGCGCTGGATGCGCTGACGGTCGCGCTCAAGGGTCAGAAGGTGAACTGGATATTGGATGCGGATATCACGTCGTTCTTCGATGAGATCGACCATGAATGGATGCTGATGTTTCTGGGACACCGGATTGCAGACCGGCGCCTGCTCGGGCTTATCTGCAAATGGCTTCAGGCGGGTGTTATGGAAGATGGCCGTAGGGTTGCTGCAACCAAGGGGACGCCTCAAGGCGCAGTGATATCGCCATTGCTGGCGAATATCTATCTTCACTACGTGCTGGATCTGTGGGCAAGGCAGTGGCGCCAGCGGCATGCCCGTGGCGATGTAATTATTGTGCGTTATGCGGACGACAGCGTGGTGGGTTTCAGGACGAAAGGTAACCGTCTGGCCAACTCACCCCTCAGCACACAGACCAGCTCGGACAAGAACGGGTGGAAAACAAAGCCTTGCCCG
>NZ_RHQO01000005.1:0-93428 GCF_003935475.1 Pseudomonas sp. p99-361
GTCACAGGCGTTACTGGCCCGAAACAAACGTAGGAGCGAGCGCAGCTCGCGATTGCGCCGCGCGGGCGGCGCTCGATTTCACAGGCGCTGAAGATGCTCCGGCTACCCTTGCCAGGAACCATAGAATCTCCCACAGGAGCCGCGATGCCTCAGGTCTGTGGGGTACCTGTGGGAGCTGGCTTGCCTGCGAATGGGCCGCGCAGCGGACCCGGCGATCTCAGCGTCGACCTGCCCAGCGCTGGCGCAACCACTCCAGGTCTTCCGGCCGGGTCACCTTGATGTTGTCGCTGCGCCCTTCGACCAGCCGCGGCGCCTGCCCGGACCATTCGATGGCAGAAGCTTCATCGGTTACGACGACATCCGACACCAGGCACTCGGCCAGCGCCCGGTGCAACGCCCCCAGGCGGAACATCTGCGGCGTGTAGGCCTGCCAGATGGTGCTGCGGTCAACGGTGGCGCTGACCCGGCCTTTGCCATCGGCACGTTTGAGCGTGTCGCGCGCCGGCACCGCCAGCAGGCCACCCACCGGGTCATCCGCCAACTCCGCCAGCAGCTTGTCCAGGTCGCTACGCGCCAGGTTGGGCCGCGCAGCATCGTGCACCAGCACCCAGTCGCTGTCCGCCGCCCCTTGGGCATGCAGCAGCAGCAAGGCATTGAGTACCGAATCGGCGCGCTCGCGCCCGCCCGCCGCGCGCTGGATACGCGGGTCGCTGGCACAGCCCAGGGCAGGCCAGTAAGGGTCGTGTTCAGCAATGCTGACCACCACGCCGTTAAGCGTCGGGTGGCCAAGAAAACAGTCGAGGCTGTGCTCGAGAAGGGTCTGCCCTGCCAGCTCCAGATACTGCTTGGGGCGGTCGGCAGCCATGCGGGCGCCTACGCCCGCCGCTGGAATCACGGCCCAGAAGGCCGGTAAGGTATCGATCATTTCTGTGGCAACTGGAAGAGGGTTTCACCCTCCTTGACCATCCCCAATTCATGGCGAGCCCGCTCTTCAACGGTCTCCATGCCTTTTTTCAGCTCCAGCACTTCAGCATCGAGCACGCGATTACGCTCCAGCAGGCGCTCGTTTTCGGCGTGCTGTTCAGCAATCTGCTGCTTCAGCTCGGTCACTTGCGCCAGGCTGCCATTGCCGACCCACAGACGGTACTGCAGGCCACCCAACAGCAGGAGCAGAATAAGGAACACCCAATAGGGACTGCGCATCACGTTATCCAGGTCAAAAAGGCTGCCGCGCATTTTACGGGAGCTCGAATAGCACGAAGCCTGGCCGAGGCCAGGCTTCGTTGACAGAAACCCGTTGGGAAGAAGGAAAGTTCAGTAAGAACGTTCCTACAACTCCGGCTGCTGCCTTTTTACCATCTCTTGCTTAGCCGCGAAACTCGGCACGACCACGGTAAACCGCTTTGGCGCCCAGTTGCTCTTCGATACGCAGCAGTTGGTTGTACTTGGATACGCGGTCGGAACGGCACAGCGAACCGGTCTTGATCTGGCCCGCAGCGGTACCCACGGCCAGGTCGGCAATGGTCGAGTCTTCGGTTTCACCGGAACGGTGCGAAATCACCGCGGTGTAGCCGGCAGCCTTGGCCATCTGGATGGCTTCGAGGGTTTCGGTCAGCGAGCCGATCTGGTTGAACTTGATCAGGATCGAGTTGCCGATGCCCTTCTCGATGCCTTCCTTGAGGATCTTGGTGTTGGTCACGAACAGGTCGTCGCCAACCAGCTGAACCTTTTCACCGATCTTGTCAGTGAGGACTTTCCAGCCAGCCCAGTCCGACTCGTCCAGGCCATCTTCGATGGAGATGATCGGGAAGCGCTCGGTCAGGCCTTTGAGGTAGTCTGCAAAGCCTTCGGCATCGAACGACTTGCCTTCGCCGGACAGGTTGTACTTACCGTCTTCGTAGAATTCGGAAGCGGCGCAGTCCAGTGCCAGGGTCACGTCGGTGCCCAGTTTGTAGCCGGCTTTTTCGACGGCTTCGGCGATTGCACCCAGGGCATCTTCGTTGGAGGCCAGGTTAGGGGCGAAGCCACCTTCGTCACCCACGGCAGTATTCAGGCCACGGGCCTTGAGCACAGCCTTGAGGTGGTGGAAGATTTCGGTGCCCATGCGCAGGCCGTCGGAGAAGGTCTTGGCGCCAACCGGCTGAACCATGAACTCCTGGATGTCGACGTTGTTGTCGGCGTGCTCGCCGCCGTTGATGATGTTCATCATCGGAACCGGCATGGAGTACTGGCCTGGGGTGCCGTTCAGGTTGGCGATGTGCGCGTACAGCGGCAGGTCCTGATCCTGGGCAGCGGCCTTGGCGGCAGCCAGAGAAACAGCCAGGATGGCGTTGGCGCCCAGCTTGGCCTTGTTCTCGGTACCGTCCAGCTCGATCATGGCGCGGTCCAGGGCCTTCTGGTCAGCCGGGTCCTTGCCCAGCAGCAGGTCGCGGATAGGGCCGTTGATGTTGGCGACAGCCTTCAGCACGCCCTTGCCCAGGTAACGGCTCTTGTCGCCATCACGCAGCTCCAGCGCTTCGCGCGAGCCGGTGGAAGCACCGGACGGCGCGCAAGCGCTGCCGATGATGCCGTTGTCGAGCAGTACATCGGCTTCCACGGTGGGGTTGCCACGCGAGTCGAGAACTTCACGACCTTTGATGTCGACGATTTTTGCCATTGTTGTAAGCACTCCAGAATTGACGAAAACAACGCAGCTTTAGGGAATTCTTGCCTTTCACCAGGCAGGGACGCAGCAGGCAGGCCTGGCAAAAGCAACCCCTGACCGAGTGGTCAGGGGTAGATCGGGGCGTACTTTACCCGAGAAATGAGCCTCGCGCGGACTTAACCGTCGGAAAACTCACCAAAGACCCGAAAAAATCAGGCCTTGTTCTTCTGCGCCAGGGCCGCCTTGACGAAGCCGCTGAACAGCGGATGACCGTCACGCGGGGTGGAGGTGAACTCCGGGTGGAACTGGCAGGCAACGAACCATGGGTGGTCCTTGGACTCGACCACTTCGACCAGCGCGCCGTCTTCGGAACGGCCGGAAACCACCAGGCCGGCATCAACCAGCTGTGGCAGCAGGTTGTTGTTGACCTCGTAACGGTGGCGGTGGCGCTCGGTGATCACGTCCGTGCCATAGCAGTCGTGCACCTTGGAACCGGCTGCCAGCTGGCAGTCCTGTGCACCCAGACGCATGGTGCCGCCCAGGTCGGAGGCCTCGTCACGGGTTTCGACCGCGCCGGTGGCATCGGCCCACTCGGTGATCAGGCCAACGACCGGGTGGCCGCTGTTGCGGTCGAACTCGGTGGAGTTGGCGTCTTTCCAGCCCATGACGTTACGGGCGAATTCGATTACCGCGACCTGCATGCCCAGGCAGATGCCCAGGTACGGCACCTTGTTCTCACGGGCATATTGAACCGCGGTGATCTTGCCTTCCACGCCACGCAGGCCGAAACCGCCGGGTACCAGGATGGCATCGGCACCCTCGAGCAGGCTGGTGCCCTGGTTCTCGATGTCTTCCGAGTCGATGTAGCGCAGGTTGACCTTGGTACGGTTGGTGATACCGGCGTGGCTCATCGCTTCGATCAGGGACTTGTACGCATCCAGCAGTTCCATGTACTTGCCGACCATGGCGATGGTCACTTCGTGCTCAGGGTTGAGCTTGGCATCGACCACCTTGTCCCACTCGGACAGGTCGGCACCGTTGCATTGCAGGCCGAAGCGCTCGACGACGAAGTCGTCCAGGCCCTGTGCGTGCAGCACACCCGGGATCTTGTAGATGGTGTCGACGTCTTCCAGCGAAATCACCGCACGCTCTTCAACGTTGGTGAACAGCGCGATCTTGCGGCGCGAGGAAGCATCGACCGGGTGGTCGGAACGGCAGATCAGCACGTCTGGCTGCAGGCCGATGGAGCGCAGTTCCTTGACCGAGTGCTGGGTCGGCTTGGTCTTGGTTTCGCCAGCAGTGGCAATGTACGGGACCAGGGTCAGGTGCATCAGCATCGCGCGCTTGGAACCCACTTCGACGCGCAACTGGCGAATGGCCTCGAGGAATGGCTGCGACTCGATGTCGCCCACGGTACCGCCAATTTCCACCAGGGCCACGTCGGCGTCGCCAGCACCTTTGATGATGCGGCGCTTGATTTCGTCGGTGATGTGCGGAATGACCTGGATGGTCGCGCCCAGGTAATCACCACGGCGCTCTTTGCGCAGCACGTGCTCGTAGATACGGCCGGTGGTGAAGTTGTTGTTCTGGGTCATGGTGGTGCGGATGAACCGCTCGTAGTGGCCCAGGTCGAGGTCGGTCTCGGCGCCATCGTGGGTGACGAACACTTCACCATGCTGGAACGGGCTCATCGTGCCCGGGTCGACGTTGATGTACGGATCCAGCTTGAGCATGGTGACCTTCAGGCCCCGCGCTTCCAGGATGGCCGCCAGGGAAGCCGAGGCAATGCCTTTCCCCAATGAAGAAACAACACCGCCCGTGACGAATATGTAGCGCGTCATGAAAAACCCTAGAAGTCTGCGTTAAGGCGGCCAGCGCCGCCGGAGAAAGCGAAGGAAGGCCGAAGCCCCCGATCACCTGCGTCAATCACAGTGCATCTCGAACAACTGCCGCGTCTGTACAGACCAGGGGTATCCCCGGCATGGAGCTCGCTCGTCATTTCAGAATCAGCCCAGCAAAAAACTGCTTGGTAATCGGCAACTCCTGTGTTTTCGCGGAACCCACAGAAGCTGTATCAAGAAGGGAGGGTAGTCTACCCGAATGTACCCTTCAGCTCAAACCTTGCGCGTTCGTCGGTAACTGCCAGTGCAGCTGCCAACCCGCCTGCCCCAGCCCGGGCAAATTGGCCACTGCCAGCAGGCGCTCGCCCTGGTACAGCAAGGGCAGGCGCGCACGCAGGAAATGCGGCACCTGCTGCTCGTTGAGCAGGCGTTTGAGGTCGCGCCGGCCGCGCCCGGGCACCTCCAGTATTTCGCCGCCCTGGCGGTAGCCAACCCGCAGCCCGCCAACCCCGGCTGCGCCAACAAGCCGCACGTTACCGTTGCCCGGCAGTGGCAACGGCACACCTGGGTCCGGCCAGGCCAGCTGACCGGCGGCTGGCTGCAGCCAGTCGCCACTCAGCCACCAGATGCGCCCTTGGCTACGCTGCAACTGCCCGTCGGTCAGCCGCCACACCGGCTGGGCATCGGCGGCGGCATCGCGCAGGTCTGCCCAACCCGCCCAATGGCGGGTATCGGGCAGCCGCGTGCGTTGGCTCAGCCAGTACTGCAAGGCGTTGCGCTGGCGCGCCGGCGACAGCGCCACCAGGCTAGCCAGGTCGAGGGAGGCCAGCCCCGGCCAGGCGGCAGGCGCCCCCTGCTGCGCGGTCACCAGATCGCCCTGGGCCAGTTCGTCGAGCAGGCCCAGCGCCTCGCCCAGATGCTCGGCGGCACGGGCGAAATTCTGGCTAACCTGTGGCCAGCGCTGCTGCAACTGCGGCATCACCTTCCGGCGCAGAAAGTTGCGGGCAAAACGGGTGTCAGCGTTCGAAGGGTCGTCGATCCAGGCCAGCCCGCGGGCTTGGGCATAGGCCTGCAACAGCTGCCGGGCACAGCCCAGCAACGGCCTGACCAGGCTGCCCTGCCCTAGCGGCCGCTGCCCCGGCATGGCCGCCAGGCCACGCAGGCCGGCACCGCGCAGCAAGCGCAACAGCAGGGTTTCAGCCTGGTCGTCACAGTGCTGGCCGGTGAACAGAATGTCGCCCGGACCGAGGGTTTGCTGGAAAGCCGCATAGCGGGCGTCGCGGGCCGCCTGTTCCAGGCTGGCGCCGGGGCTGACCTGAACGTGGATTACCTCGAGTGCGATGCCGAGGTTGGCGCAGACGGCTTGGCAATGGGCGGGCCAGGCGTCAGCGGCGGCTTGCAGGCCATGGTGGACATGAACCGCACGCAAGGGCGGCGCTGCGTGGCTGCGGGCGTAGTCGGCCAGCAGGTGCAGGAGGACGGTAGAGTCGAGGCCGCCGGAGAAGGCGATGTACCAAGTGGGGGCGTTGAGCCAGGGGGTGAGGTTGATCATGAAGGCCTCACATGGCTTGAGATCGCCGGGGGTGCTTTGCACCCCATTCGCCGGCAAGCCAGCTCCCACATCATGAGAGAGCGGACTTGCCGGCGAATGGGCCGCAAAGCGGGACCCGGATCACATCACGGAATCAGAGCCCGTAGCTCATCAGGCGCTCGTAACGACGGGCCAGCAGCGCGTCATTGTCGAACTTGCCGAGCATGTCCAGCTGCTGCACCAGGTCAGCACGGATGCTTTCCGACATCGCAGCCGGGTCACGATGGGCGCCGCCCAGCGGCTCCTGGATGACCTTGTCGACGATGTTCAGGCTCTTCAGACGCTCGGCGGTAATGCCCATGGCTTCGGCAGCATCGGCAGCCTTGTCGGCGGTCTTCCACAGGATCGAAGCGCAACCTTCTGGCGAGATCACCGAGTAGGTGGAGTACTGCAGCATGTTCAGCTGGTCGCAGACACCAATGGCCAGTGCACCGCCCGACCCACCTTCACCGATCACGGTGGCGATGATCGGGGTTTTCAGGCGCGCCATCACCCGCAGGTTCCAGGCGATGGCTTCGCTCTGGTTGCGCTCTTCGGCGTCGATGCCCGGGTAGGCACCCGGGGTGTCGATGAAGGTCAGGATCGGCATCTTGAAGCGCTCGGCCATTTCCATCAGGCGGCAGGCCTTGCGGTAACCTTCAGGGCGCGGCATACCGAAGTTGCGGCGCACCTTTTCGCGCACTTCGCGGCCTTTCTGATGGCCGATGACCATGACCGGCTTGCCATCCAGGCGCGCAGTGCCGCCGACGATGGCAGCGTCATCGGAGAAGTGGCGATCGCCGTGCAGCTCTTCGAACTCGGTGAAGATGTGCTCCAGGTAGTCCAGGGTGTAGGGACGACGTGGGTGACGCGCCAGGCGTGCAATCTGCCAGCTGGTGAGGTTGCCGAAGATGCTTTCGGTCAGGGTGTTGCTCTTGTCTTGCAGACGGGCAATTTCATCGCTGATGTTCAGCGAATTGTCGTTACCCACCAGGCGCAGGCCTTCGATCTTGGCTTGCAGGTCGGCAATCGGCTGTTCGAAATCGAGAAAATTCGGGTTCATAGTCATCCGTCTTGGGTCTACGGCCAGGCGGCCGGCCGGTTGATCCGTTTGGCGCCATACCTTAAGGGATCAGGCGCATTCAGGTCGAGATTAAATTTTTGTCGGTTCAACGATATTGCAGGAAGACGTTCTCACGTCCGAACTGGTCACGCAGTGCCTGAATCAGCCCATCGGCAGGGTCGATCGCCCACTGCTCGCCAAACTGCAACATGGCCTTGGCGTCACTGCCGGTGTACTCCAGCGTGATCGGGCAGGCACCGCGGTGGCGGGTGATCAGTTCGCCCAGCCATTTCAGCCGGTCGCCCTTCAAGGCTTCGTGCGCCACCTTCAGGCGCAGGCTTTCGGCCAGCTTGGTGCGCGCGTCTTCCATGGTCATGACCTGCTTGACCCGCAGGCGCAAGCCACCGGAGAAGTCGTCATTGCTGACCTCCCCTTCGACCACCACCATGGCGTCGGCCTGCAGCAACGACTGCGCCGCGATATAGGCGTCGGCGAACAACGAGGCCTCGATCCGCCCGGAGCGGTCATCCAGGGTGACGAAGCCCATCTTGTCACCCTTCTTGTTCTTCATCACCCGTAGCGCAATGATCATGCCGGCGATGGTCTGGGTTTCACGCGACGGTTTGAGGTCGATGATGCGCTGGCGGGCGAAGCGGCGAATCTCGGTTTCGTACTCGTCGATCGGGTGGCCGGTCAGGTACAGCCCCAAGGTGTCCTTTTCGCCTTTCAGGCGTTCCTTCAGGGTCAGCTCGCGCACCTTGCGGTGGTTGGCGTAAACATCGACATCCGCCGCGTCGAACATGCCCCCGAACAAGTCGACATGGCCACTGTCCGCGGTATGCGCGGCCTGCTCGGCGGCCTTGATGGCCTCACCCAGTGCCGAAAGCAAGGTCGCCCGGTTGATGTCGATGTGGGCATGGTAGGCCTTGATTTCGTCATGGAAATGCGGGCCCAACCGGTCCAACGCGCCACTGCGCACCAGCGCATCGAGGGTGCGCTTGTTGACCCGTTTGAGGTCGATGCGCTCACAGAAGTCGAACAGGTCCTTGAACGGCCCGCCCTGGGCACGGGCTTCGACGATGGCCTCTACCGGGCCTTCGCCAACGCCCTTGATGGCGCCCAGGCCGTAGACGATACGGCCGTCGTCGTTCACGGTGAACTTGAAATCGGAGAAGTTCACGTCCGGCGCATCCAGGCGCAGCTTCATGCTGCGCACCTCCTCCACCAGCACCACGACCTTGTCGGTGTTGTGCATGTCCGCCGACAGCACCGCCGCCATGAACGGTGCGGGGTAGTGGGTTTTCAGCCAGGCAGTCTGGTACGACACCAGGCCGTAGGCCGCGGAGTGGGATTTGTTGAAGCCGTAACCGGCGAACTTCTCTACCAGGTCGAAGATGTTGCCTGCCAGGTCCGCATCGATATTGTTGGCCACGCAACCTTCGATGAAACCACCGCGCTGCTTGGCCATTTCCTCGGGCTTTTTCTTGCCCATGGCCCGGCGCAGCATGTCGGCGCCGCCGAGGGTGTAGCCGGCCATCACCTGGGCAATCTGCATCACCTGTTCCTGGTACAGGATGATGCCGTAGGTGGGGGCCAGCACCGGCTTGAGGCCTTCGTACTGGTAGTCGGAGTGCGGGTAGGCCAGCTCGGCACGGCCGTGCTTGCGGTTGATGAAGTCGTCCACCATGCCCGACTGCAGCGGGCCGGGGCGGAACAGTGCCACCAGTGCGATGAGGTCTTCCAGGCAGTCGGGCTTGAGCTTCTTGATCAGCTCCTTCATGCCACGCGATTCAAGCTGGAATACCGCCGTGGTTTCGGCCTTCTGCAACAGCTCGTAGGTTTTGCGGTCGTCCAGCGGGATGAAGTCGATATTCACGTCGGGCAGGTTTTTCTTGGCCTGCTCGCGGTTGATGATCTCCATGGCCCACTTGATGATGGTCAGGGTACGCAGGCCGAGGAAGTCGAACTTCACCAGCCCGGCCGCCTCGACGTCATCCTTGTCGAACTGGGTTACCAGGCCGCCGCCTTCTTCGTCACAGGCGATCGGTGAGAAGTCGGTGAGCTTGGTCGGGGCGATCACCACGCCACCGGCGTGCTTGCCGGTACCCCGGGTCACACCTTCCAGCTTCAGCGCCATGTCCCAGATTTCGCGGGCGTCCTCGTCACCCTTGAGGAAGTCACGCAGGATCTCTTCCTGCTCGTAGGCCTTCTCCAGGGTCATGCCCACTTCGAACGGAATCATCTTCGACAGGCGGTCGGCCAGGCCGTAGGACTTGCCCTGAACCCGTGCCACGTCACGCACCACCGCCTTGGCAGCCATGGTGCCGAAGGTGATGATCTGGCTGACCGCGTTGCGGCCATAAGCCTCGGCCACATAGTCGATAACCCGGTCACGGCCATCCATGCAGAAGTCGACGTCGAAGTCGGGCATGGAAATACGTTCAGGGTTGAGGAAGCGCTCGAACAGCAGGTCATAGGCCAGCGGGTCGAGGTCGGTGATCTTCAGCACATAGGCCACCAGCGAACCTGCGCCCGAACCACGGCCAGGGCCTACCGGCACGTCGTTGTTCTTGGCCCACTTGATGAAGTCCATCACGATCAGAAAGTAACCGGGGAAGCCCATCTGGATGATGATGTCCAGTTCGAACTTCAGCCGGTCGAGGTAAACCTGGCGCTTCTCTTCGTAATTGGGCGTGGTCTCCTTCGGCCACAGGACCGCCAGGCGCTCTTCCAGGCCCTCGTGGGACACGTGCCGCAGGTAGTCGTCGATGCCCATGCCGTTGGGCGTGGGGAAGTCGGGCAGGAAGTACTTGCCCAGCTGCACCTGGATGTTGCAACGCTTGGCGATTTCGACGGTGTTGGCGATGGCATCGGGCAGGTCGCTGAACAGCTCGGCCATTTCCTCGGACGACTTGAGGTACTGCTGGTCGCTGTAGCAACGCGGCCGGCGAGGGTCGTCTAGGGTCCAGCCTTCACCGATGCAAACCCGGGTTTCATGGGCGTCGAAATCGGACTGCTTGATGAAACGCACGTCGTTGGTGGCCACCAGCGGCGCGCCGAGCCTGTCGGCCAGGGCCACGGCAGCATGCACATATTCCTCGTCGCGGGCGCGGTTGGTGCGCTGCACTTCTACGTAGAAGCGCTCGGGGAACATGCCCATCCAGTCTTGCAGCAGGGCCTGGGCTTCGTCGTCACGGCCGGCCAGCAGGGCCATGCCGATATCACCTTCCTTGCCGGCCGACAAGGCGATCAGGCCTTCGCTGGCCGGCGCGATCCATTCACGCTGCAGGATCACCAGGCCGTTGCGCTGGCCGTCGGTCCAGCCGCGCGAGATCAGCTCGGTGAGGTTGCGATAGCCCTTGGGGTTCATGGCCAGCAGGCAGATGCGCGACAGCGGCGCTTCCGGGTCGGCGCCGGCCAGCCACAGGTCTGCACCACAGATCGGTTTGATGCCGGCGCCCATGGCCGTCTTGTAGAACTTCACCAGCGAGCACATGTTGCTCTGGTCGGTAATGGCCACTGCTGGCATGTTCATCCCGGCCAGCGCCTTGGCCAGCGGCTTGATCCGCACCAGGCCGTCAACCAGCGAGAATTCAGAGTGGACGCGCAGGTGAACGAAGGGAACCGACATGGGAGATCCTGTAGCAGTGCTGAACGACAAGGGCGGGATTGTAGCTTAATTGCGCGGGGGTTTTGGGGCTGCTTGTAGGAGCAACTACCTTTCTCAAAATTTAAAAAGCCTGCGCGATTCATTGTGGGAGCGGGCTTGCCCGCGAAGCAGGCGACGCGGTGCACGGCACCGGCTGTGCCGATGTTCGCGGCTAAAGCGCCTGCAAGGGCTCCCGATAACGCCCCATTGGTCAGACCAGCGAACCGATGACGCCCTCACGCGCGTCCCAGGCGGCCCGCACCGGTGCGAACGAACGCCGATGAATGGGCGTAGGCCCAAGCCGGGCCAAGGCCTCCAGATGTACCGGCGTGGGGTAGCCCTTGTGCCCGCCGATACCGTAACCCGGGTAGATCAGCTCGAACGCGCTCATTTCACGGTCACGGCTGACCTTGGCCAGAATCGAGGCTGCCGCAATCGCCGGGACCTGGCTATCGCCCTTGACCACCGGCGCTGCCGGCACGGCCAGTTTCGGGCAGCGGTTGCCGTCGATCAGCGCAAGCTTCGGTGTAACGTGCAGGCCTTCGACCGCGCGCTGCATGGCCAGCATGGTGGCCTGCAGGATATTGAGCCGGTCGATTTCCTCGACCTCGGCACGGGCGATGCAAAAGCTCAGGGCCTTTTCGCAAATCTCGTCGAACAGGGCCTCGCGCCTGGCTTGCGTGAGCTTTTTCGAATCGTTCAGGCCGAGAATCGGCCGGGTTGGGTCGAGGATCACCGCTGCCGTTACCACCGCACCGCACAGCGGGCCACGGCCCACTTCGTCAACGCCGGCGACCAGGTCTTCGACCAGGTTGAAGTCCAGTCCAAATTGCATGTCAGCGGTCCTTGAGCAGGGCCAGCACCGCCTCGGCCGCCTGATTGGAGGCGTCGCGGCGCAGGGTGCGGTGAATTTCGTCGAAACGTTCGGTCTGCCGGCTCCCATCGCGCAACAACGGTACCAGGGTATTGGCCAACGCCTCGCTGGTGGCAGCGTCCTGCAGCAGTTCAGGTACCAGCTCACGCTGCGCCAACAGGTTGGGCAACGACACGTAGGGGCTTTTCACCAGCCGCTTGAGAATCCAGTAGGTCAGCGGCGCCAGGCGGTAAGCCACCACCATCGGCCGCTTGTACAGCAAGGCTTCGAGGGTGGCGGTACCCGAAGCGATCAACACCGTATCGCAGGCGGCCAGGGCCTGGTGCGACTGGCCATCGAGCAGCATCAGCGGCAACTGCCGCCCTTCGAGCATCTGCTCGACCTGAGCGCGCCGCGCCGCATTGGCACACGGCAGTACGAAGCGCACGCCCGGTACGTGGTGGCACAGGCGCTCGGCAGCATCGAGGAACAACGCCCCCAGGCGGCCAACCTCGCCGCCGCGGCTGCCCGGCATCAGGGCCACCACCGGGCCCTCGCCCAGGCCCAGTGTGGCACGCGCAGCTGCGCGGTCGGCCTGCAGCGGGATGGTGTCGGCCAGCGGGTGGCCGACAAAGCGCACCGGCACGCCCTGCTCTTCATAGAACCGCGCCTCGAACGGCAGCAGGGTCAGCATCAGGTCGCAGCCTTCGCGGATCTTCAGCACCCGCTTCTGCCGCCAGGCCCAGACCGACGGGCTGACATAGTGCACGGTCTTGATCCCGGCCTGCCGCAGTTTCAGCTCGATGTTGAGGGTAAAGTCAGGCGCATCGATACCGATGAACACATCCGGCTTTTCATCGATCAGGGTCTGGATCAGCAGTTTGCGCCGCTTGAGCAGCTCGCGCAGGCGCCCCAGCACCTCCACCAGGCCCATGACCGCCAGGCGTTCCATCGGGAAATAGGATTGCAGGCCTTCGGCTTCCATCAAGGGGCCGCCCACCCCGATAAAGCGTATGTCGGGGTGGCGCTCCCTCAGGGCACGCATCAGGCCTGAACCCAGAATATCGCCGCTGGCCTCACCGGCCACCAGCGCTACGCAAAGCCGGGCCATGTCAGCGGGTGATGCCGCGAGCGGAGTTCACGATCGACTGGCGGAACAGCTCGACCTCAGGGTGCAGCGCAGCAGGCTCGGCCAGCTCCTTGAGTGCGTCTTCGACGGTAAGGCCCTGACGATAGACAATTTTGTAGCAGCGGCGCAGCACGTGGATCACTTCGGCGCTGAAACCGCGCCGGCGCATGCCCTCGAAGTTCATGCTGCGGGCTTCGGCCGGGCTACCGAACACGGTCACGAAGGCCGGCACGTCCTTGCCGATCGCCGTACCCATGCCGGAAAACGCGTGGGCACCGATGTGGCAGTACTGGTGCACCAGGGTGTAGCCGGACAGGATCGCCCAGTCGCCCACATGCACATGCCCGGCAAGGGCCGTGTTGTTGACCAGAATGCAGTGGTTACCGATGACGCTGTCGTGGCCGATGTGGGCATAGGCCATGATCAGGTTGTGGTCACCCAGGGTGGTTTCGGCACGGTCCTGAATGGTCCCACGGTGAATGGTCACCCCTTCGCGAATCACGTTGTGGTCGCCAATCACCAGGCGCGTCGGCTCACCCTTGTACTTGAGGTCCGGGGTGTCTTCGCCAATCGACGAAAACTGAAAGATACGGTTGTGCTTGCCGATGCGGGTCGGCCCCTTCAACACAACATGCGGGCCGATAACGGTGCCCTCCCCGACCTCGACATCGGGGCCCACGATCGACCAAGGGCCCACCTCGACACCGTCGGCGAGCTTGGCCGAGGGATCGATGATGGCCCGAGGATCAATCGAATTCATAGGGAACGTTCCGCGCAGGTGATTTCTGCCGAGCACACCGGCTTGCCGTCGACCAGGGCGCGGCATTCGAACTTCCAGATCATGCTCTTGCGGCTGAGGAACTTGGCTTCCAGCACCAACTGGTCACCCGGCAGCACCGGCTGGCGGAAACGCAGCTTGTCGGAGCCGACGAAGTAATACAGGGTGCCATCGGCAGGCTTGGCATCGAGCATCTTGAAACCCAGGATACCGGCCGCCTGGGCCATGGCTTCGATGATCAGGACGCCCGGCATGATCGGGTGCGCCGGGAAGTGGCCATTGAAGAACGGCTCGTTGATGCTGACATTCTTGTAGGCACGAATGCTCTGGGCCTCGTAGTCCAGCTCCGTCACGCGGTCCACCAGCAGGAACGGGTAACGGTGAGGCAGGTATTCGCGAATCTCGTTGATGTCCATCATTTCGGGGGGGAAGCCTGTAATAAGAATAGGGAGCGCAGGTGCTGACCGCACGCTCCTTTTGCAATCCAAAGAGGAGCCAGCTAGCGACTGTTCACTCTTGCTCAGGGAATGGTATCAGCCTTCTGATGCCGGCTGGCCACCTGAGGTCACGGTATCGACGCGTTTTTCCAGCTGCTGGAGGCGCTTGGCCATATCGTCCAGGTGGCGGATACGCGCGGCGCTCTTGCGCCAGTCAGCCAATGGCTGCATGGCCGTACCGGAAGAATAGGAGCCCGGCTCGGTGATCGAGCGGGTAACCATGGTCATTCCGGAAATGAATACGTTATCGCAAACATCAATGTGCCCCACCAGCCCCACGCCACCCGCCAGCATGCAGTGCTTGCCAATGCGCGTGCTGCCGGAAATACCGACACACGCAGCCATGGCGGTGTGGTCGCCGATCTGCACGTTGTGGGCGATCTGGATCTGGTTATCCAGCTTGACCCCATCGCCGATGCGCGTGTCCGACAGCGCGCCACGGTCGACCGCCGTGTTGACGCCGATTTCCACATCATCGCCGATGGTAACGCCGCCAATCTGGGCGATCTTGCGCCAGATGCCCTTCTCGTTGGCGAAGCCAAAGCCCTCGCCGCCGATCACCGCACCCGACTGAATGACCACGCGCTTGCCGATGGTGACGTCGTGATACAACGTGACCCTCGGTGCCAGCCAGCCGCCTTCACCCACCACGCAACGGGCACCAATGAAGCAATGTGCACCAATGCTCACGTTGGCGCCGATACGGGCGCCACTTTCGATGACCGCGAACGGCCCGATGCTGGCGCTGGCATCTACCTGGGCATCCTCGGCCACCACGGCGCTGGGATGGATTCCCGCCACAGCCTTGGGTTTCGGATCGAACAGGTGGGAAATGCGCGCATAAGCCAGGTACGGGTCGGCCACGACCAGGGCATTGCCGGCAAAGCTTTCGGCGTCCGCGGCCTTGAGCAGCACCGCGCCGGCCTGGCAGTTATCCAGGTACTTGCGGTACTGCGGGTTGGCCAGGAAGGTCAACTGCCCGGGGCCAGCCTCTTGCAAGGTGGCCAGCCCGGTAATCTGCAGCGCCTCGGGCCCCTTCAGGGTGGCACCGAGGGCCTCGGCCAGCTGGCCTAGCGTCATGGTCACACTCATATCAACGGGCTTGGTTCATGCGCTCGATGACCTGGCGGGTGATGTCGTACTGAGGTTTGACATCGATGACCGCGCCACGCTCGAGAACCAGGTCGTAACCGCCTTTCTTGATCACTTCCTCGACAGCGCCATCCAGCTTCGGCTTCAGCTGCTTGAGCATGTCACGGTCGGCAACGGCCTTGGCTTCGTTCAGCTCCTTGGACTGGAACTGGAAGTCGCGGGCTTTTTGCTTGAACTCGAGCTCCAGGCGCTCACGCTCCTGCTGCTGCATCTTGTCGCCGCCCTTGATCAGGCGGTCCTGGATACCCTTGGCGCTGCTTTCCAGGCTTTTCAGCTTGGTCAGTTGCGGGCCGAATTTCTTCTCGGCATCCACCGCGTACTTCTTGGCGGCGTCCGATTCCAGCAGGGCCATCTGATAGTTCAGCACGGCAACCTTCATTTCGGCGAAAGCCGGGGTGGCGACCAGCGCCGCGGCCACTACGGCCAGTTGAGCCAATTTACGCACGATGCACTCCTGGATAAACCGTTGTCGTTAAGCAAGGGCCGACCTCAGAAGGTCTGGCCCAGAGAGAATTGGAACACCTGGGTATCGGCATCGTCCGGCTTCTTGACCGGCATTGCCAGGCTGAAGCTCAGCGGGCCCAGTGCAGTAATCCAGGTCACGCCCAGGCCGACCGAACTGGCCATGCCCGAGAAGCCGACCTTCTCGCAATCAGGCTTGTTGCCGCAATTGGTGTCGAACACGTTACCCACATCCCAGAACACGGAGGTGCGCAGCGAACGCTGGTCCTTGACGAACGGCAGTGGGAACAGGAGCTCGACGCCACCTTGTACGAGGACGTTACCGCCGAACGGTAGTGGATCCTTGTCCGGATCCTCAATAGTCCCCGGTTTACCGCCATTGTTCTCACCGCGGCTTGGGGTACTGCGTGGGCCCAGGCTGCTGTCTTTGAAGCCGCGGACGGAGTTGAAGCCACCCGCGAAGTAGTTCTCGTAGAATGGCAGGCCGGAGGTGCTGCCATAACCATCACCATAGCCCAGCTCGGTGTGCAGGCGCAGGGTGTAGTCATTGTTGATCGGCTGGAACAGCTGGCCACGGTAGTCGAGCTTGAAGAATGACAGGTCGCTGCCTGGAATGGTCGATTCCAGGGTCAGGCTTTGCGAGTGACCACGGGTCGCCAGCACACCTTTGTTCAAGGTCGACTCGGACCAGCCGATCGACGCCTTGAAGTTGAGGAAGTTGTCGCCTTCCTGGTCGAGGAAGTCGAAGATCTCGTCAACGGTGTACTTGCCGGTCTTGATCTTGTCCTGCTGCACGCTCAGGCCGTAGGTCAGGCGCGAAGTTTCGCTGATCGGGTAGCCCAGGCTCACACCTGCACCGAGGCTGTCCACCGCATAGCTTGCCACGTCGACATCGAGGTCATCGTAGTTGGTGCTGCGGTAGAAGGCGTTGTAGCCCAGGCTCACGCCGTCGGCGGTGAAGTAGGGATCCACGAAGCCAAAGTTGTAGCGGGTCTGGTATTCCGAACGGGTCAAGCCGATGGACACCTTGTTACCGGTGCCGAGGAAGTTGCTCTGGCTGATCGAACCACCCAGGATCAGGCCCGCGCTCTGGGCGAAACCGACGCTGGCGGTGATCGAACCGGAGGCTTGCTCCTCCACGCTGTAGTTGACGTCGACCTGGTCATCGGTGCCGGGCACCGGTGGGGTCTCGACGTTCACTTCCTTGAAGAAGCCCAGGCGCTCGAGGCGGGTCTTGGACTGGTCGATCAGGTAGGTCGACGCCCACCCGCCTTCCATCTGGCGCATTTCGCGACGCAGCACTTCGTCTTCGGTCTTGGTGTTACCGCGGTAGTTGATGCGGTTGACGTAGGCACGCTTGCCCGGGTCGACCACGAACATGATGTCTACCGTGTGGTCCTGTTCGTTCGGCTGTGGCACGCCGTTGACGTTGGCGAAGGTGTAGCCCTCGTTGCCCAGGCGGCGGGTGATCAGCTCGGACGTGGTGGTCATCACCTTGCGCGAGAATACCTGGCCAGGCTGCACCAGCAGCAGCGACTTGACCTGGTCTTCCGGCACCTTGAGGTCACCGGACAGCTTCACGTCGCGAACGGTGTACTTCTCGCCTTCGTTGATGTTGACGGTGATGTAGACGTGCTTCTTGTCTGGCGTGATCGACACCTGGGTCGAGGCGATGTCCATGTTGATGTAGCCGCGGTCCAGGTAGTAGGAACGCAGGCGCTCAAGGTCACCGGACAGCTTTTCGCGGGCGTACTTGTCGTCGTTCTTGAAGAACGACAGCCAGTTGGTGGTTTTCAGCTCGAACAACTGGCCCAGGGTATCGTCGTCGAACACGTTGTTGCCGACGATGTTGATGTGCTGGATGGCCGCGACCGTGCCTTCGTTGATCTTGATCTTCAGTGCCACGCGGTTGCGCGGCTGCGGCACCACCTCGGCGTCGACCTCGGCCGAGTAGCGGCCCTGGGCCACGTACTGGCGCTGCAGTTCGTTACGCACGCCTTCAAGGGTGGCACGCTGGAAGATCTCGCCTTCGGCCAGGCCGGATTGCTTCAGGCCTTTCATCAGGTCATCGGTGCTGATCGCCTTGTTGCCTTCGATCTCGATGCTCGACACCGACGGGCGCTCGACCACGTTGATGATCAGCACATTGCCATCGCGGTTCAACTGGATGTCCTGGAAGAACCCGGTCTTGAACAGGGAACGGGTCGAGTCCACCAGGCGGCGGTCATCAGCCTGGTCACCGACGTTCAGCGGCAAGGCACCGAACACGCTGCCGGCGGATACCCGCTGCAGGCCGTTGACGCGAATATCGGAGATGGTGAAGGACTCGGCGTGAACTTCAGCGATCATCAGTGCGGACATGACCGCAGTTAGCAGCAGACGTTTCATGAAGTCCTTTTATTCCAACTGGCAATAAACAACCCGCCGTGAAAAAACGGCGGGTTCGCAATTGAGCGAAGCTTTATAGTCGACCCAGATCGTTGATCAGGGCGAGCAACATCACCCCTATGACCAAACTGATACCGATCTGGACCCCCCAACCTTGCACCCGATCCGACAGCGGACGACCGCGCGCCCACTCGACCAGATAAAACAGCAAATGCCCCCCATCGAGTACCGGGATGGGCAGCAGGTTAAGAACCCCCAGGCTTATGCTCAGGTAGGCGAGGAAATTCAGGAAATCCCCGATGCCGGACTGGGCTGAAGCGCCCGCCACTTTAGCAATGGTTATCGGTCCACTCAAGTTTTTTACCGAGAGCTCCCCGAACAGCATTTTCTTCAGCGATTCGAGGGTAAGGACACTCATGTTCCAGGTGCGCGACAAGCCCTCGCCCACCGCCTCCAGCGGGCCATAGCTGACTTCGCGAAGCATGCTGGCAGGCCATTCGCCACCTTTGACCCCGGCGCCCAGGTACCCGGCAACGGCCTCGCCCTCGCCCTTGTGGGCCAGGACCACCGGCACGTCGAGGGCAGCACCGTCGCGCTCCACGCGGACCTGCACCTTGGCATCCGGCCGGGCACGTACACTGTCGACCACCTGCTGCCATTCGGTCACGGCAACCCCGTCGACCGCCAGCAGCTTGTCACCGCTCTTTAGGCCCGCAGCGGCAGCCGGCCCTTTCGGGTCGATCTCGGCCAGCACCGGCGCAATCGCCGGGCGCCATGGGTGCAGCCCAAGGGACTGGATCGGGTCTGGCTCATCGGCGCCCTTCAACCAGCTGTCCAGCTTGACCTGCAACTGGCGCTCGGCACTGGCGCCATCGTCGCGCACGCCAACCTGTAAGGTGCCGCTCTCGCCCAGGCGCCGCACCAGCTGCAGGTTGACCGCCGCCCAACCGCTGGTCGGCTTGCCGTCCACAGAGACGATTTCCTGACCTGCGGCCAGCCCGGCGGACGCCGCCAGGCTACCGGCATCGACGCTCCCAATGACCGGACGAACCTGTTGGGTACCCAGCATCGCCAGCAGCCAGAAGAACACGATTGCCAGCAGGAAATTGGCGATCGGGCCGGCCGCGACAATGGCGATACGCTGGCCTACCGGCTTGCGGTTGAACGACTGGCCGAGCAACGCCGGCGGCACATCACCTTCGCGCTCGTCGAGCATCTTCACGTAGCCGCCCAGCGGGATCGCCGCCACGACGAACTCGGTGCCATGGCGGTCATGCCAGCGCAGCAGCGGCGTGCCGAAGCCCACCGAAAAACGCAGCACCTTCACGCCACAGCGGCGCGCGACCCAGAAGTGGCCGAATTCATGAAAGGTCACCAGCACCCCCAGGGCCACGAGGGTGCCGATAATCATGTAGAGCGCTGTCATGTCCATCTCCGAATGATATTCAGCGGGGCGGGGCAATACCCTGCCCCCTCACGCACCGTAGCGAGCCTGCATCAGCGGCCGTGGCGGCGCAGCCACTCCCGGGAAAGCTCCCGGGCCCGCTGGTCGGCGGCGAACACCGCGTCCAGGGAAGGCAGGGGCACCACAGGTTCCTGCTCGAGTACCTGTTCGATCATACCCGCGATCTCCGGGAAGCGAATACGCCGCTCGAGAAATGCTTGCACCGCCACTTCGTTGGCGGCATTGAGCACGGCGGGGGCACTGTTACCGGCTTCGGCAGCCTGCCGCGCGAGGCGCAGGCAAGGGAAGCGTTGTTCGTCGGGCGCCTGGAAATCCAGACGGGCGACGGCGAACAGGTCCAGCGGCGCCACCCCGGAGTCGATCCGTTCGGGCCAGGCCAGGGCGTTGGCGATCGGGGTGCGCATGTCGGGGTTGCCCAGCTGCGCGAGGACCGAGCCATCCACGTAGTCGACCAGCGAGTGGATCACGCTCTGCGGGTGCACCACCACTTCGACCTTGGCCGGCGCAGCATTGAACAGCCAACAGGCTTCGATCAGTTCCAGCCCTTTATTCATCATGCTGGCCGAATCCACGGAGATCTTGCGCCCCATCGACCAGTTAGGGTGCGCACAGGCCTGCTCCGGGGTCACCCCCATCAGCGCTTCGACGGGCGTTTCACGGAACGGGCCACCGGAAGCCGTCAGCAGGATCCGCCGCACCCCCACCGCACTCAGGCCACGGGCATAGTCGCCAGGCATGCACTGGAAGATAGCGTTGTGCTCGCTGTCGATTGGCAGCAGCACGGCGCCATGGCGCCGCACGGCGTCCATGAACAGGGCCCCCGACATCACCAGCGCTTCCTTGTTGGCCAGCAGGACCTTCTTGCCCGCCTCGACAGCCGCCAAGGTGGGCCGCAAGCCGGCAGCCCCGACGATGGCCGCCATCACGGCGTCCACTTCGCTTGCCGACGCCACCTGGCACAACCCGGCGTCGCCTTCGAGCACCTCGGTTGCACAACCGGCCGCCGCCAGACCTGCACGCAACCGCATGGCCGCTTCACTGCTCGGCACCACGGCGAACGCCGGGCGGTGGCGCACGCACAGGGCCAGCAGTTCGTCCACACGCGAATAGCCACTGAGGGCGAACGCCTGGTAGCGATCAGGGTGCCGGGCAATCACGTCCAGGGTGCTCAGGCCGATGGAGCCGGTGGCACCGAGCACGGTGATACGTTGCGGGCGAGTCACATGACACCCCATTCGGCAGCCCACAACAACACGGCAAAGATCGGGATCGCTGCCGTCAGGCTGTCGATGCGGTCGAGCACACCGCCGTGGCCTGGGAGCAGGTTGCTGCTGTCCTTGATGCCGGAGCGGCGCTTGAACATGCTCTCGGTCAGGTCACCGACCACCGAGGCCATCACCAGCAGCGCAGCACCCAGCAGGCCGAGCAGCACCTGGCCGACGCCCCAGTCGCGGCTTATGCCCACACCGAGGGTGATCAGCAAGCTGACCGCCAGCCCGCCATACACGCCTTCCCAGCTCTTGCCGGGGCTGACCTGCGGGGCCAGCTTGCGCTTGCCGAATGCACGGCCAGAAAAGTACGCGCCGATGTCGGCAGCCCACACCAGCACCATGACCGAGAGAATCAGCCAGTTGCCCAGCGGCCAGTGCTTGAGCAGCACCAACCCCTGCCAGGCGGGCAGCAATACCAGCAGGCCTATCAGCAGCCGGCAGGCAGCACTGGCCCACAACTCGCTGCTGCGTGGATAGGTCAGCACCAGCCAGGTCGCCAACCCCCACCAGATCACTGCGGCGCCGAGCACCCAGGGAGCCAGTTCCGGCAGGATGTACAGCAGCATCAGCGCCCCGGCCACCACCAGGGCGTAGGCAATGCGCAGCGGCTGGGCCATCAGGCCGGCCAGGCGCGCCCACTCCCAGGCACCGAGGGTCACTACGAAGCCGATGAACAGGGCAAAATCCCCACCGTTGAGCAGGAAGAAACCACCCAGCGCAACCGGCAGCAGGATCAGCGCGGTAATGATGCGTTGTTTAAGCATTAAGCACGAGCTCCAGCCTCGACCTGCTCGCTGGTCTTACCGAAGCGGCGCTGGCGCGAAGCGAAATCGGCCAGGGCTTTACGCATGGCCTCGTGTTTGAAGTCCGGCCAGTACAGGTCGGAGAAATACAGCTCGGCATATGCCAGCTGCCACAGCAGGAAATTGCTGATGCGATGCTCGCCACCGGTGCGGATACACAGGTCCGGCAACGGCAGCTCACCGGTTGCCAGGCACGTCTGCAGCAGGCCAGGGGTAATGTCGTCCGGGCGCAGGTGCCCGGCTTGCACTTCCCGCGCCAGCCGTTGCGCGGCCTGGGCAATGTCCCACTGGCCGCCGTAGTTGGCAGCGATTTGCAGGATGAAGCGGTTGTTGCCGGCGGTCAGCGCCTCGGCCTCACGCATGGCAGCCTGCAACTCCGGGTGGAACCGCGAGCGGTCACCGATGATACGCAGGCTGATATTGTTTTCGTTGAGGCGCTTGGCCTCACGGCGCAGGGCCGAGAAGAACAGTTCCATCAGCGCACCGACTTCTTCGGCCGGGCGCTGCCAGTTTTCACTGGAGAAGGCGAACAGGGTCAGCACCTCGACCCCGGACTGGGCACAGACTTCGATGACCGCGCGAACGGCGTCGACACCCGCCTTGTGCCCGGCAACGCCGGGCAGCAGGCGTTTTTTTGCCCAGCGGTTGTTGCCGTCCATGATGATCGCGACATGACGCGGCACCGAGGACGGCACCGCTGGCTTGGTCTTTTCCATTAAAAAACCCCGGCCTCAGACGGCCATCAGGTCCTTTTCCTTGGCCTTGAAGGCAGCATCGACCTCGGCAACGAACTTGTCGGTCAGCTTCTGGATGTCATCAGCGGCGCGACGCTCTTCGTCTTCGCTGATTTCCTTGTCCTTGGTCAGCTTCTTCAGGTCGGCCAGGGCGTCGCGGCGCACGTTGCGCACGGCTACCTTGGCGTCTTCGGCAACAGCGCTGGCCTGCTTGGTATAGCCCTTGCGGGTTTCCTCGGTCAGGGCCGGCATCGGCACGCGGATGGTGGTACCGGCGCTGGACGGGTTCAGGCCCAGGTCAGAGGTGAGGATGGCTTTTTCGATAGCCGCGCTGAGGTTCTTGTCGTGGGCGACGATCTTCAGCGTGCGGGCATCTTCGACGGTGATTGCAGCCACCTGGTTCAGCGGCATCTCGCTGCCCCAGGCAGTGACCCTGACGGTATCCAGGATGCTTGGGTGAGCGCGACCCGTACGGATGGCCGCCAGGTTGCGAGCCAGAGCCTCGAGGGACTTGGTCATGCGCTCCTGCGCGTCTTTCTTGATATCGTTGATCATTTCTGGACTTCCTCGATCAGAGTTCCTTCCGCGCCGCCATGCACGATGTTCAGCAGGGCGCCGGGCTTGTTCATGTTGAAGACGCGCAGCGGCATCTTGTGGTCGCGGCACAGGCAGATTGCCGTGAGATCCATTACCCCCAGCTTGCGATCCAGCACTTCATCGTAGGTCAGATGATCGAACTTCTCGGCATGCGGGTCCTTGAATGGATCTGCAGTGTATACACCATCGACCTTGGTTGCCTTCAATACCACGTCGGCATCGATTTCGATGGCGCGCAGGCAAGCGGCAGAGTCGGTGGTGAAGAACGGGTTGCCAGTACCGGCGGCGAAAATCACGACTTCCTTGGCGTTGAGGTGACGCATGGCTTTGCGACGGTCGTAATGATCGGTGACACCCACCATGGAGATCGCCGACATGACGATGGCAGTGATGTTCGCCCGCTCCAGCGCGTCGCGCATGGCCAGGGCATTCATCACGGTGGCCAGCATCCCCATGTGGTCGCCGGTAACACGGTCCATGCCGGCTGCACTGAGCGCCGCGCCACGGAACAGGTTGCCACCACCGATCACCAGGCCGACCTGAACACCGATGCCGACCAGTTGGCCGACTTCCAGCGCCATGCGATCCAGGACCTTGGGGTCGATCCCGAACTCTTCCGAGCCCATCAGGGCCTCGCCGCTAAGTTTGAGTAGAATGCGTTTATAGCGAGCCTGATGACCACTGCCCTGCTGAGCCATTGCGAATCTCTCCTGCGGCGTTTGTAAAATTCTTGCGGGCTGCTTGAGCCTGCTTGTAACTGTAACGTGACGCAACGATTGCGTCCGCGAGCAGCGGTTTCTGTAAACCGTTCCCGCTTTGACAAAGAGGCTGCGCGCGTGAGCGGGCAGCCTCTTTGGGGCGACAGACGGGGCTGTCTTACTGCTTGGCAGCAGCTACCTGAGCGGCAACTTCAGCAGCGAAGTCGTCGACTGGCTTCTCGATGCCCTCGCCTACTTTGAAGTAGGTGAAGGAAACGATTTCAGCACCGGCTTTCTTGGCCAGCTCGCCAACTTTGACTTCCGGGTTCATGACGAAAGCCTGCTCTTTCAGCGAGGCTTCAGCCTTGAACTTGGTGATACGGCCGTTGATCATGTTCTCAACGATGTTCTCTGGCTTGCCGGCGATCTTGTCAGCGTTCAGCTGCAGGAACACGCCCTTCTCACGCTCGATGGCCTCGGCGGAGATTTCCGACGAATCCAGGAACTCAGGGTTCGACGCAGCCACGTGCATGGCGATGTTCTTGGCCAGCTCGACGTCGCCGCCGTTCAGGACAACAACGGCACCGATCTTGTTGCCGTGCAGGTAGGCACCGACAACGTCACCCTCAACGCGCACCAGGCGGCGGATGTTGACGTTCTCGCCGCACTTGGCGACCAGGGCTTCACGAGCAGCTTCACGCGAAGCGATCAGCGGCGCAGCGTCGGTCAGCTTCTGGGCGAAGGCTTCTTCGAGGCTTTCAGCAACGAAGTTCTTGAAGTCGTCTTGCAGGGCCAGGAAGTCGGTCTGCGAGTTCACTTCCAGCAGAACGGCGGATTTACCGTCGGTCTTGACCGCGATAGCGCCTTCAGCAGCGACGTTGCCAGCCTTTTTGGCGGCCTTGATGGCGCCCGAGGCACGCATGTCGTCAATGGCCTTTTCGATGTCGCCGCCGGCCTTTTCCAGGGCCTTTTTGCAATCCATCATGCCTTCGCCGGTACGCTCGCGCAGTTCTTTGACCAGCGCTGCAGTAATTGCTGCCATTTCAAAATCCTCTTGGAAAGTTTTTCAACCATTCCACCCGTTGGTCACGGGCGTTAAATTCTGCAAATCCGCTGCTTGTGTTCCAGCAAGCCCATGATGCGGGGCCGATGCTGACAGCAGGATTTCAAGGTGGCAAAAAGGGGGCAGAGCCCCCTTTTCGCGTGCCAAGTAGACGCTAGCGCCTATTACTCAGCAGCAGGTGCAGCCGCTTCTTCAGCGTAGACTTCAGTGCCGCCGGCAACGTTGTTGCGGCCGCGGATGACGGCGTCAGCCATCGAAGTCATGTACAGCTCGATAGCGCGAATGGCGTCATCGTTACCTGGGATGATGTAGTCAACACCTTCCGGGCTGCTGTTGGTATCGACAACGCCGATAACCGGGATACCCAGTTTGTTGGCTTCGGTGATCGCGATGCGCTCGTGATCAACGTCGATAACGAACAGAGCGTCTGGCAGACCACCCATGTCCTTGATGCCGCCCAGGCTGCGATCCAGTTTTTCCAGGTCGCGGGAGCGCATCAGGGCTTCTTTCTTGGTCAGCTTGGCGAAAGTGCCATCTTCGGCCTGGGTTTCCAGGTCGCGCAGACGCTTGATCGAGGCGCGGATGGTTTTGTAGTTGGTCAGCATGCCGCCCAACCAACGGTGGTCAACGTATGGCGAACCGCAACGAGCAGCTTGCTCGGCGACGATCTTGCCGGCGGAACGCTTGGTGCCGACGAACAGGATCTTGTTCTTGCCCTGGGCCAGGCGCTCTACGAACGACAGAGCGTCGTTGAACATTGGCAGGGTTTTTTCCAGGTTGACGATGTGGATCTTGTTACGCGCGCCGAAAATGTACTTGCCCATTTTCGGGTTCCAGTAACGGGTCTGGTGGCCGAAGTGCACACCGGCCTTCAGCATATCGCGCATATTGACTTGGGACATGATAGTTCCTTGATAAGTCGGGTTGGGCCTCCACGTATCCCAATGACCAACCCGCGAATTCTGCAACTCGGGGCACCCAGGTCATCGTGTCGACACGTGTGTGGGTTAAATGCTGACGGGGTCGTGCCCGAAAGCGGCGCATGTTATACCACAGACCGCGGGCAAACGGAACCCGGTGGAAGCAGCTGCAAGCTGCAAGCTGCAAGCAAAAGCTGCAAGCAAAAGCAAAAGCAAAAGCAAAAGCAAAAGCAAATGCAAAAAGCAAAAAGCAGCCGACGCACGATCCGCTTCTTCTTGTAGCTTGCCGCTTGCCACTTGCCACTTGCCACTTGCAGCTTGCAGCTGGACGCTCTGATAGAATAAGCCCTTTCCCGTTTGTTCGCGCCGTGCACGGCGCCGTAGAGAGCCTGTAATGACCGTTACCATCAAGACCGCAGAAGACATCGAAAAGATGCGCATCGCTGGCCGCCTGGCCGCCGAAGTGCTGGAAATGATCGAGGAACACGTCAAGCCCGGCGTCACCACCGAAGCGCTGGACCGCCTGTGCCACGACTACATCGTCAATGTTCAGCAGGCCATCCCGGCGCCGCTCAACTACAAAGGCTACCCGAAGTCGATCTGCACCTCGATCAACCATGTGGTCTGCCACGGCATCCCCAATGACAAGCCGCTCAAGAACGGTGACACGCTGAACATCGACGTCACCGTGATCAAGGACGGCTACCACGGCGATACCAGCCGCATGTTCCATGTCGGCACCGTGCCGGCATGGGCCGAGCGCCTGTCCAAGGTGACCCAGGAATGCATGTACAAGGCCATTGAACTGGTCAAGCCAGGGTGCCGCCTGGGCGACATCGGTGAAGTCATCCAGAAGCACGCCGAAAAGAACGGCTTCTCGGTGGTGCGTGAATTCTGCGGCCACGGTATCGGCAAGGTGTTCCACGAAGAACCGCAGATCCTCCACTACGGCCGCGCAGGCACGGGTATGGAACTGAAAGAAGGCATGACCTTCACCATCGAGCCCATGATCAACCAGGGCAAGGCCGACACCAAGGTGCTGGGCGACGGCTGGACCGCCATCACCAAGGACCGCAAGCTCTCGGCCCAGTGGGAGCACACCCTGGTGGTGACTGCGACCGGCTACGAGATCTTCACCCTGCGCAAGGACGATACGATCCCGCGCACCTCGGCCTGAGCCCGGCCAACCCACGACAGGAACGTGACGCGATGCCCCAGGTGGACCCCGAACTGTTCGACCGCGGCCAGTTCCAGGCGGAACTGGCCCTCAAGGCGAGCCCTATCGCCGCTTTCAAGAAAGCCATCCGCCTGGCCGGCGAGGTGCTCGACAAGCGTTTCCGCGCCGGCGGCGACATTCGCCCGCTGATCGAGGCCCGTGCCTGGCTGGTCGACAATATCCTGCAACAGGCCTGGAACCAGTTCGACTGGGGGGACCACAGCGGCATCGCCCTGGTTGCGGTGGGTGGCTACGGGCGCGGTGAACTGCACCCGCATTCGGACATCGACCTGCTGATCCTCCTGGGCGCTGCCGATCATGAACAGTACCGCGATGCCATCGAACGGTTTCTGACCCTGCTGTGGGACATAGGCCTGGAAGTCGGCCAGAGCGTGCGTACCGTGGACGAGTGTGCCGAACAGGCCCGCGCCGACCTCACGGTGATCACCAACCTGATGGAAAGCCGCACCATCGCCGGCCCGGAGCCGTTGCGCCAACGCATGCTGGACGTGACCAGCACCGCGCACATGTGGCCGAGCAAGGAGTTCTTCCTGGCCAAACGCGCCGAACTCAAGGCCCGCCACCACAAGTACAACGACACCGAGTACAACCTGGAACCCAACGTCAAAGGGTCCCCTGGCGGCCTGCGCGATATCCAGACCGTACTGTGGGTGGCGCGCCGCCAATACGGCACCTTGAACCTGCTCGCACTGGCTGGCGAAGGCTTCCTGCTGGAAAGCGAGAACGAACTGCTGGCCTCGTCGCAGGACTTTCTATGGAAGGTGCGTTACGCCCTGCACATGCTGGCCGGCCGCGCCGAAGACCGCCTGTTGTTCGACCACCAGCGCAGCCTGGCCGAACTGCTGGGCTACCACGACGAGAACCCCAAGCGGGCGATCGAGCAGTTCATGACCCAGTACTACCGGGTGGTGATGAGCATCAGCCAGCTGTGCGACCTGATCATCCAGCACTTCGAGGAGGTCATCCTCGCCGACGAGGACAGTGGCAGCACCCAGCCGCTGAATGCGCGCTTCCGCCTGCATGACGGCTATATCGAGGCCACCCGGCCGAACGTGTTCAAGCGCACGCCGTTCGCCATGCTGGAGATGTTCGTGCTGATGGCCCAGCACCCGGAAATCAAGGGTGTACGCGCCGATACCGTGCGCCTGCTGCGCGAACACCGGCACCTGATCGACGACACGTTCCGCACCGACATCCGCAATACCAGCCTGTTCATCGAGCTGTTCAAGTGCGAGATCGGCATACACCGTAACCTGCGCCGAATGAACCGCTACGGCATCCTGGGGCGTTACCTGCCCGAGTTCGGCCTGATCGTCGGGCAGATGCAGCACGACCTGTTCCACATCTATACCGTGGATGCGCACACCCTCAACCTCATCAAGCACCTGCGCAAGCTGCAGTACACACCGGTGTCCGAGAAGTTTCCGCTGGCCAGCAAGCTCATGGGGCGCCTGCCCAAACCCGAGCTGATCTACCTGGCCGGCCTGTACCACGACATCGGCAAGGGCCGCCACGGTGACCACTCCGAACTCGGTGCGGTCGACGCGCAGAAGTTCTGCGAACGCCATCAACTGCCCGCGTGGGACAGCCGGCTGATCGTCTGGCTGGTGCTCAACCACCTGGTGATGTCTACCACCGCCCAGCGCAAGGACCTGTCCGACCCACAGGTGATCAACGACTTCGCCCTGCACGTCGGCGACGAAACGCGCCTGGACTACCTGTACGTGCTGACCGTGGCCGATATCAATGCCACCAACCCCAGCTTGTGGAACTCGTGGCGCGCCAGCCTGTTGCGCCAGCTTTACACCGAGACCAAGCGGGCCTTGCGCCGCGGCCTGGAAAACCCGCTGGACCGCGAAGAGCAGATTCGCCAAACCCAGTCTGCCGCCCTGGACATCCTGGTGCGCGAGGGCACCGACCCGGACGACGTCGAACAATTGTGGTCGCAGCTGGGCGATGACTACTTCCTCAAGCACACTGCGGCCGACGTGGCCTGGCACAGTGATGCGATCCTGCAGCAGCCCGCCGATGGCGGCCCGCTGGTGCTGATCAAGGAAACCACCCAGCGCGAGTTCGAGGGTGGCACGCAGATCTTCATCTACGCCCCGGACCAGCACGACTTCTTTGCGGTGACGGTAGCGGCCATGTCGCAGCTGAACCTGAACATTCACGACGCGCGAATCATCACCTCCAGCAGCCAGTTCACCCTCGACACCTACATCGTGCTGGACAACGACGGCGGCTCGATTGGCGACAACCCGCAACGGGTGCGGCAGATTCGCGACGGCCTGAGCGAAGCCTTGCGCAACCCCGAGAACTACCCGACCATCATTCAGCGCCGGGTGCCCCGCCAGCTCAAGCACTTCGACTTCCCGCCACAGGTGACCATCCTCAACGATGCCCAACGGCCGGTGACCATTCTGGAGATTACGGCCCCCGACCGCCCTGGCCTGCTGGCCCGGCTGGGGCGGATTTTCCTGGAGTTCGACCTGTCACTGCAGAACGCCAAGATCGCCACCCTCGGCGAACGGGTCGAAGACGTGTTCTTCATCACCGATGCCGACAACCAGCCGCTGTCCGACCCGCAACTGTGCAGCCGCCTGCAGGAAGCTATCGTGCAACAGCTGCAGGCCGGCCAAGGCAGCGACACCAGCCCGAGCCGCCTGACCATTTAACGATTAGACGATTGACGAGACCTTGCGCCGATGAACCATGCCTTGACCCAGCTTCAGCCCTACCCGTTCGAAAAGCTTCGCGCCCTGCTGGGCACCGTGAAGCCTGCGGCGGACAAACGCGCCATCGCCCTGTCGATCGGTGAGCCGAAGCACGAATCGCCGGCGTTCGTCGCCCGGGCCATGGCCGACAACCTCGACAAGCTGGCTGTCTATCCCAGCACCCTCGGCCTGCCGGCGCTGCGCCAGGCTATTGGCCAGTGGTGCGAGCAGCGGTTTGGCGTGCCCGCCGGCTGGCTCGACGCCGACCGTCATATCCTGCCGGTCAATGGCACCCGCGAGGCGCTGTTCGCCTTCACCCAGGCCGTGGTCAACCGCGCCGATGACGGCCTGGTGGTCAGCCCGAACCCGTTCTACCAGATCTATGAAGGCGCAGCCCTGCTAGCCGGTGCCACCCCACACTACCTGCCGTGCCTGGAAGCCAATGGCTTCAACCCGGACTTCGACGCCGTGCCGGCCGATGTCTGGCAGCGCTGCCAGATCCTGTTCCTGTGCTCGCCGGGCAACCCGACCGGGGCGCTGGTGCCCATGGACACCCTGAAAACGCTGATTGCCCTGGCCGACGAGCATGACTTCGTGATCGCCGCCGATGAGTGCTACAGCGAACTGTACTTCGACGAAGACGCCCCGCCGCCGGGCCTGTTGAGCGCTTGCGCGGAGCTGGGCCGCAGCGACTTCAAACGTTGCGTGGTCTTCCACAGCCTGTCCAAGCGCTCCAACCTGCCGGGCCTGCGCTCGGGCTTCGTTGCCGGCGACGCCGACATCATCAAGCCATTCCTGCTGTACCGTACCTACCACGGCTGCGCCATGCCGGTGCAAACCCAACTGGCGAGCATCGCCGCTTGGCAGGATGAAGCGCATGTGCGCGAAAACCGCGACCAGTACCGCGCCAAATACGATGCCGTGCTGGAGATCCTGCAGCCGGTACTGGACGTACAGCGCCCGGACGGCAGCTTCTACCTGTGGGCCAAGGTGCCTGGCGACGATGCCGAGTTCACCCGTGACCTGTTCGAAGCCCAGCATGTGACGGTGGTGCCGGGGTCTTACCTTTCGCGGGAAGTGGGTGGTGTGAACCCGGGGGCCGGGCGTGTCCGCATGGCCTTGGTTGCACCGCTGGCCGAGTGCATCGAAGCTGCCGAGCGCATTCGCGCGTTTCTGCAAAGCCGCTGACAGGATCGGGGGGCGGTTTGTACGCGGTTCCTGTGGGAGCGGGCGTGCCCGCGAACACCGGCGCAGCCGGTGCCAGACACCGCGTCGCCTGCTTCGCGGGCAAGCCCGCTCCCACAATGAATCGCGCAGGCTTTTCAAATTTGCAGAAAGACAGTTGCTCCTACCGGGGTAGGTGAGATACCTGTTGCTACAAGGCAGCCCCAGCGCTTTATTTGACCTGGCCCAGGTTCGCCTCACTCATGTCCAGCTCGCCCAGCACCTGCCGCACCACTTCATCGCCCACCTCGTGCTGACGATGCAGGTTGTACAGCTCCAGCCGCTGCGCCCTTAGCGCCCGCAGGCGCAAGCGGCGCTCCAGCAAATCCATCTGCTCGGCCAGCGCCTTGGCTTCGGCCGTGTCGTTATAACTGTCCAGCTCATCCCGGTACTCCGCCATCAGGCGCGCCTTCAGTTCCGTGGCCATGGTTGCCTGGTCTGCATCCTGCGGCGCACTGCTGTCGATCACTTCCTCCGCCTCCAAGGCATGGATCGCCGCTTCTGCCGTGCGCCGCCAGGCTTCCTGCACCTCCTGTTGCAAGCGCTCGTCGGCGCTTTTGGTCACCCCGCGCAGCAACAGCGGCAAGGCGATACAGGCGCTGACCAGCGACAGCAGGATCACCCCTGCCGCGATGAAAATCAGCAGGTCCCGTTCCGGGAACGCCTTGCCTGCCCCCATCAGCAATGGCACCGACATCACACCCGCCAGAGTCACTGCACCCCGCACGCCGCCGAAGGTCAGCAGCCAGCAGGAGCGCGCCGTAGGCACCAGCACCAGCGCCGGCTTACCGCGCCAGCGGCGCAGCACGCCGATCGCGCGCCAGATACTCTGCACCCAGATGAAACGCAGCAGGATCAGCGCGGCAAAAATCGCCAGCACATCCAGGCAGCGGTAGGCCAGGGTCGGCCACACGGTGGTTTCGTGGCTGACCACAGCCTTGATGATGTCCGGTAACTGCAGGCCCAGTAGCAGGAAAATCAGGCCATTGAAGGCGAACTCCAGCAGCGACCAGACGCTGCGGTTGAGCAGGCGGGTGCTGGTCTGGCGTGGCAGCAGGTCGAGCCAGCTCTGCATCATGCCGGCGGCCACTGCCGACAAAATGCCCGACACGCCCAGGCGCTCGGCCAGTACATAAGCCGCGAACGGCAACAGCAGCATGAACACGACATGGGTCGCAGGGTCGTCCCAGCCCCGGGTGATCATCCACATGCGCAGGCGGCCGATCAGCCAGCTCAGGGCCACGCCCACTGCCAGGCCCCCCAGTGCTACCAGCACGAAGCTGAAGCTGGCGTCGGCCAGCGAGAAGGCCCCGGTGATTGCCGCCGCCAGGGCGAACTTGAAGGTCACCAGGCCAGAGGCGTCGTTCATCAGCGCCTCGCCCTGCAGCATATGCATCAGCGGGGTGGGTAGGCGGTCCTGGGTAATGGCCGATACGGCAACGGCGTCGGTCGGCGACAACACGGCGGCCAAGGCGAAGGCCACCGGCAGCGGGATGCTGGGCATCAGCCAGTGAATGAAGTAACCGGCCCCGACCACAGTGAACAGCACCAGCCCTACCGCCAGCGCCACCACGGGCCCTCGAAGGCGCCACAGTTCGCGCTTGGGAATCCGCCAGCCATCGGCGAACAGCAGTGGCGGCAGGAACAGAAACAGGAACAGCTCGGGGTCCAGCGCCACATGCAGGCCCAGGGTCGGCCACGCCAGCAAGGCGCCAGCGGCGATCTGCACCAGCGGCAAGGGCAGCGGAATCAGGCGACCGACCAGTTTCGACAGGCTGACCAAGGTCAACAGGATGAGGACGGTGTAGGCGGACTGCATCCGGTAAGGCTTCCTTTATGAACCAGAAACGACAACAGGGCGAAACATCGCCATTGAAACAATATGTTAGCGGCGATCGGCGAACCGGGGCCGCTGCACGATAGTCGCAGGTGGCGGATGAATATGTAACATGATGATACTTCGGTTGGGTGGTTGGGCCTGCCGTGAGTCTTGCAGCGCCTGCGAGATCGCGCGCCGCCCGCGCGGCGCTCGATCTCATAAGCGATGCAAGACCCAAGACCTGCACATCTGCGCCGCCCGCAAAACCCAAGACAAGCACACCCGTGGCGCTCACATCTCCGTTCCCGCATAATCCCGCGACTGAAATCGAAAAACGGAGAGGTTGGGGCAACCTGTGATCCCCAATGCACACAATGACCTACACGCTCTACGGCATCAAAGCCTGCGACACCATGAAAAAAGCGCGTACCTGGCTCGAAGACCAGTCCATCGCCTACGAATTCCACGACTACAAGACCCAAGGCATCGACCGTGACAGCCTGAACCGCTGGTGCGACGAACACGGCTGGGAAGTCATCCTCAACCGTGCCGGCACCACGTTCCGCAAGCTGGAAGACGCCAGCAAGGCAGACCTCGACCAGGCCAAGGCCGTCGAGCTGATGCTGGCCCAGCCGTCGATGATCAAGCGCCCGGTGCTCGACCTTGGCGCGCGCACGTTGGTCGGCTTCAAGCCTGACCTGTACGCCGCAGCCTTCGCCTGAGCCCCTACCCTATTTCGCACGAGGTAATCACATGTCCAATACCCTGTTCAGCCTGGCCTTCGGTGTCGGCTCCCAGAACCGCCAGGGCGCCTGGCTGGAAGTGTTCTACGCACAACCCCTGCTCAACCCAAGCGCCGAACTGGTCGCCGCAGTCGCGCCTGTTCTTGGTTACCAGGGTGGCAACCAGGCCATCGCCTTCAGCAACGCCCAGGCCGCCCAACTGGCCGAAGCGGTGAAAGGCGTGGATGCCGCCCAGGCCGCGCTGCTGACCCGCCTGGCCGAAAGCCACAAGCCGCTGGTCGCCACCCTGCTGGCCGAAGACGCTGCGCTGGCTTCGACCCCCGAGGCCTACCTCAAGCTGCACCTGCTGTCGCACCGCCTGGTCAAGCCACACGGCGTGAGCCTGGCCGGCATCTTCCCGCTGCTGCCGAACGTGGCCTGGACCAACCAGGGTGCGGTCGACCTGAGCGAACTGGCCGAACTGCAACTCGAAGCACGCCTCAAAGGCGAGTTGCTGGAAGTGTTCTCGGTGGACAAGTTCCCGAAAATGACCGACTACGTGGTCCCCGCCGGCGTGCGTATCGCCGACACCGCCCGTGTGCGCCTGGGCGCCTACATTGGCGAAGGCACCACCATCATGCACGAAGGCTTCGTCAACTTTAACGCTGGCACCGAAGGCCCGGGCATGATCGAAGGCCGGGTTTCCGCTGGCGTATTCGTCGGCAAGGGCTCGGACCTGGGCGGCGGCTGCTCGACCATGGGCACCCTGTCCGGTGGCGGCAACATCGTCATCAAGGTCGGCGAAGGCTGCCTGATCGGCGCCAACGCCGGTATCGGTATCCCGCTGGGTGACCGCAACACCGTCGAAGCGGGCCTGTACATCACTGCCGGCACCAAGGTGAACCTGCTGGACGAAAACAACGAACTGGTCAAGGTGGTCAAGGCGCGTGACCTGGCAGGCCAGACCGACCTGCTGTTCCGCCGCAACTCGCTGAACGGCGCAGTGGAATGCAAGACCCACAAGTCGGCCATTGAGCTGAACGAAGCATTGCACGCCCACAACTGAGAACCTTGCACGGTTTGAGGTGTTAACATCGGGTCTGGCGCCAACACGCCAGACCCGTTTTTCATTCCAGGCCCCGCGATCATGTTCCAGCCCTCCCCCTGGCGTGCCGATTTCCCCGCCATCGACGCCCTGCAACGGCAGCACCAGACATACCTGGACAGCGCCGCCACTACCCAGAAGCCGCAAGCCTTGCTGGATGCTCTGGGCCATTACTACGCCCATGGCGCAGCCAACGTGCACCGCGCCCAGCACTTGCCCGGTGCACTGGCGACCCAGGCTTTCGAAACCAGCCGCAACAAGGTGGCCGCCTGGCTCAACGCCGCCGATGCCCGGCAAATCGTGTTCACCCATGGCGCCACTTCGGCGTTGAACCTGCTGGCCTATGGCCTGGAGCACCGCTTCGAGGCGGGCGACGAAATTGCCGTCAGCGCGCTGGAGCACCATGCCAACCTGCTGCCCTGGCAGCAACTGGCGCAGCGGCACGACCTGCGCCTGGTGGTACTGCCGCTGGACATTCACGGCCACATCGACCTGGACCAGGCCCTGCAGTTGGTAGGCCCACGCACCCGGGTACTGGCCGTCAGCCAGTTGTCCAACGTGCTGGGCACTTGGCAGCCGTTGCCTGCCCTGCTGGCCCATGCCCGTGCGCAAGGTGCGGTGACCGTGGTCGACGGCGCCCAGGGCGTGGTCCATGGGCGCCATGATGTGCAGCAGCTGGGCTGCGACTTCTATGTGTTTTCCAGCCACAAGCTGTATGGCCCGGACGGTGTCGGCGTGCTCTACGGCCGCAGCCAGGCTTTCGAGCTGCTGCGCCATTGGCAGTTTGGCGGTGAGATGGTGCAACTGGCCGACTACCATAGCGCCAGCTTCCGCCCGGCGCCGTTGGGTTTCGAAGCGGGCACCCCGCCCATTGCCGGGGTGATCGGCCTGGGCGCGACCCTTGCCTACCTGGCCAGCCTCGATAGCCACGCGGTCGCCGCCCACGAAACCAGCCTGCATCAGCAACTGCTGCGTGGCCTGGCCGACCGCGAGGGTATCCGGGTGCTGGGCACGCCACAGGCGGCGCTGGCCAGCTTCGTCATCGAAGGCGTGCACAATGCCGATATCGCCCACCTGCTCACCGAGCAGGGCATTGCCGTGCGTGCCGGGCACCACTGCGCCATGCCGCTGTTGAAGGGGCTGGGCCTGGAGGGTGCGATCCGTGTGTCGTTGGGCTTGTACAACGACAGCAGCGACCTGCAGCGCTTCTTCGACGCGCTGGACCAAGGCCTGGAGTTGTTGCGATGAGCCTGCCGGAACAGGCGCTACAGGCGCTGGCCGCGTTCGAACAGGGCAAGGGCTGGGAACAGCGTGCTCGCTTGCTGATGCAATGGGGCGACCGGCTGGAGCCGCTGGCTGCCAACGAAAAAACCGAGGCCAACCGGGTGCACGGTTGCGAAAGCCTGGTGTGGCTGGTGGCCGAGCAGGCCGATGGCGCATGGCGGTTCAAGGCCGGTAGCGATGCCCGTTTGTTACGCGGGCTGCTGGCCTTGTTGCTGGTGCGGGTGCAGGGTTTGACCAGCGGTGAACTGCTGGCGCTCGACCTGCGGGGTTGGTTCAGCCAGCTGGGGCTGGAGCGCCAGCTGTCGCCATCGCGCAGCAATGGGCTGCATGCGGTGTTGCAGCGCATGGCAGAGCTGGTGGTCAAACGTTAACTGGGGTGGGGGCCAACATCGTCGGGGGCGCTGCGCGCCCCATCGCGACACGAGGCCGCTCCTACAGGGATTTACACGGGCTTGACCCGCTCCGATGGCCGTCGCGCACCGGCCACCAGTTTCTCTATCGCCTTGCTCGCCGCCACCATGCCAAAGGTGGCGGTCACCATCATCACCGCGCCAAAGCCGCCGGCACAATCCAGCCGCACGCCTTCGCCAACGAAGCTTTTCTGCAGGCACACGCTGCCATCGCCTTTGGGGTAACGCAGCTGCTCACTGGAAAACACACACGGCACGCCATAGTTGCGGCTGACATTGCGCGAGAAGTTGTAGTCACGCCGCAACGTGGAGCGGACCCGCGAGGCCAGCGGATCGTTGAAGGTCTTGTTGAGGTCGGCGATCTGGATCTGCGTGGGGTCGATCTGCCCGCCGGCCCCCCCGGTGGTGACGATGGCGATCTTGCGCCGGCGGCACCAGGCGATCAGCGCGGCCTTGGCCATGACGCTGTCGATGCAGTCGATCACGCAGTCCAGGTGTTCGGTGATGTACTCGACCATGGTGTCGCGGGTGACGAAATCGGCGACTGCATGCACCGTGCAGGCCGGGTTGATCGCCCGCAGGCGCTCGGCCATGACCTCGACCTTGGGGCGCCCCACCTGCCCTTCCAGGGCGTGGGCCTGGCGGTTGGTGTTGCTGACGCAGACATCGTCCAGGTCGAACAGGGTGATTTCGCCCACGCCACTGCGCGCCAGCGCTTCGGCCACCCACGAACCCACCCCGCCAATCCCGACCACCGCCACATGGGCCTGGCCCAGGCGTTGCAGGCCTTGATCGCCGTACAGCCGGGCAACGCCGGCGAAGCGTGGATCTTCTGTACTCATGTTCATACCCTAAAAAACCGGCGCGCATTATATGCCAGCGAGCCCAAGGCCTGCACCGTTAGGAAATGGACTACTAACCCTGCTTTAATGTCCTATCACTTCGACAGAAATGGACGACAATGTCTTCACGTAAATTCGGCCTGAACCTGGTTGTGGTGCTGGCCATCGCTGCGTTGTTCACCGGCTTCTGGGCGCTGATCAATCGCCCGGTTTCCGCGCCCGCCTGGCCAGAACAAATCTCTGGCTTCTCGTATTCGCCGTTCCGCCTGGGTGAAAGCCCGCAAAAGGGCCAGTACCCCAGTGACGAAGAAATGCGTCAAGACCTGGAACAACTGAGCAAACTGACCGACAGCATCCGCATTTACACCGTGGAAGGCACCCAGGCAGACATCCCACGGCTGGCCGAGGAGTTCGGCCTGCGGGTGACACTGGGCATCTGGATCAGCCCCGACCTCGAACGCAACGAGCGGGAAATTGCCACCGCCATCGAGTTGGCCAATACCTCGCGCAGCGTGGTGCGCGTAGTGGTGGGTAACGAGGCGCTGTTCCGCGAAGAAGTGACACCGGAAAACCTCATCAAGTACTTGGACAGGGTGCGTGCCGCGGTCAAGGTCCCGGTAACCACCAGTGAGCAATGGCATATCTGGAAGGAACACCCGGAGCTGGCCAGGCACGTCGACCTGATTGCCGCGCACATCCTGCCTTACTGGGAATTCGTGCCGATGAAAGACTCGGTGGAGTTCGTGCTCGACCGTGCCCGCGAGCTGAAGCAGCAGTTCCCGCGCAAGCCGCTGTTGCTGTCGGAGGTCGGCTGGCCGAGCAATGGCCGCATGCGCGGGGGTGCCGATGCCACCCAGGCCGATCAGGCCATCTACCTGCGCACCTTGGTCAACACGCTCAACCGCCGTGGCTACAACTATTTTGTCATCGAAGCCTATGACCAGCCTTGGAAGGCCAGTGACGAAGGCTCGGTAGGCGCTTACTGGGGCGTTTACAACGCGGAGCGCCAGCAGAAGTTCAACTTCGAGGGGCCCGTGGTGGCGATTCCGCAGTGGCGCGCCCTGGCGGTCGCGTCGGTGGTGCTGGCCATGATCGCGCTGATGGTGCTGTTCATCGACGGCTCGGCCTTGCGCCAACGCGGCCGGACCTTCCTGACGTTCATCACCTTCCTGTGCGGGTCGGTGCTGGTGTGGATCGCCTACGACTACAGCCAGCAATACAGCACCTGGTTCAGCCTGACCGTCGGCGTGTTGCTGGCGCTCGGCGCATTGGGGGTGTTCATCGTGCTGCTCACCGAAGCGCATGAACTGGCCGAGGCGGTGTGGATCCACAAGCGCCGCCGCGAGTTCCTGCCGGTACAGGCCGACAGCGCCTACCGGCCCAAGGTGTCGGTGCATGTACCGTGCTACAACGAGCCGCCAGAAATGGTCAAGCAGACCCTCGACGCCCTGGCCGCGCTGGATTACCCCGATTATGAAGTGCTGGTGATCGACAACAACACCAAGGACCCGGCCGTGTGGGAACCGCTCAAGGCCCATTGCGAAAAGCTCGGCGAACGGTTCAAGTTCTTCCACGTCGCGCCCTTGGCTGGCTTCAAGGGTGGCGCGCTGAACTACCTGATCCCGCACACCGCGCCAGACGCCGAAGTGATCGCGGTGATCGACTCGGACTACTGCGTCGACCGCAACTGGCTCAAGCACATGGTGCCGCACTTCGCCGACCCGAAAATTGCCGTGGTGCAGTCGCCGCAGGACTACCGCGACCAACACGAAAGTGCATTCAAGAAGCTGTGCTACAGCGAATACAAGGGCTTCTTCCACATCGGCATGGTCACCCGCAACGACCGTGACGCGATCATCCAGCATGGCACCATGACCATGACCCGGCGCAGCGTGCTGCAAGAACTGGGCTGGGCCGAGTGGTGTATCTGCGAGGACGCCGAACTGGGCCTGCGTGTGTTCGAAAAGGGCCTGTCGGCCGCTTATGCCCACAACAGTTATGGCCAGGGCTTGATGCCCGACACGTTCATCGATTTCAAGAAACAGCGCTTCCGCTGGGCATACGGTGCCATCCAGATCATCAAGCACCACGCCGGCGCCCTGCTGCGCGGCACGGGTAGCCAGCTGACGCGCGGCCAGCGCTACCACTTCCTGGCCGGCTGGCTGCCCTGGATCGCCGATGGCATGAACATTTTCTTCACCATCGGGGCGCTGCTGTGGTCGGCCGCGATGATCATCGTGCCGCACCGGGTCGACCCGCCACTGATGATTTTCGCCATCCCGCCGCTGGCGCTGTTCTTCTTCAAGGTCGGCAAGATCCTGTTCCTCTACCGGCGTGCGGTGGGGGTGAACATGAAGGATGCCTTCGCGGCGGCGCTGGCGGGGCTGGCGCTGTCGCATACCATCGCCAAAGCGGTGCTGTACGGGTTCTTCACCAGCAGCATGCCGTTCATCCGCACGCCAAAGCATGCCGACAGCCATGGTTTGCTGGTGGCGATTGCCGAGGCGCGCGAGGAACTGTTCATCATGCTGCTGTTGTGGGGCGCAGCGCTGGGTATCTACCTGGTGCAGGGGCTGCCGAGCTCGGACATGCGCTTCTGGATGGCCATGCTGCTGGTGCAGTCGTTGCCGTACGTGGCGGCACTCGTGATGGCGCTGCTGTCGTCGCTGCCCAAGCCTGCGCACAAGGCTGCCGAGGCGCAACAGGCTTGAGATGTTGGGGGCGCTTGGCGCCCCTTTCGCGACTGGTTTGCTATAAGATAACGCCCCTCAGATTTCCCCGCCTTGCCTTGCCCCGGAGTTCCCCATGACGGCCCCTGCCGAGCTCTCGCCTACCCTTCAACTGGCCTGCGACCTGATCCGTCGCCCCTCCGTCACCCCCGTCGACGCCGATTGCCAGGCGCAAATGATGAACCGCCTCGGCGCCGTGGGCTTCCAGCTCGAGCCGATGCGCATCGAAGACGTCGACAATTTCTGGGCGACCCATGGCCAGCAGGAAGGCCCGGTACTGTGCTTCGCCGGCCACACCGACGTGGTGCCCACCGGCCCGGTGCAGCAATGGCAATATGAACCGTTCGATGCGCTGATCGACGCCGACGGCATGCTCTGCGGCCGCGGCGCAGCCGACATGAAAGGCAGCCTGGCCTGCATGGTGGTTGCCAGCGAACGCTTCGTGCAGGATTACCCCGACCACCGCGGCAAGGTCGCCTTCCTGATCACCAGCGATGAGGAAGGCCCGGCCCACTACGGCACCAAGGCTGTGGTCGAACGCCTCAAAGCACGTAACCAGCGCCTGGACTGGTGCATCGTCGGCGAACCGTCCAGCACCACCCTGCTGGGTGACGTGGTCAAGAACGGCCGCCGTGGCTCGCTGGGCGCCAAGCTGACCGTGCGCGGCAAACAGGGCCATGTGGCCTACCCGCACCTGGCGCGCAACCCCATTCACCTGGCCGCACCGGCCCTGGCGGAGCTGGCAGCCGAGCACTGGGACGAAGGCAATGCATTCTTCCCGCCGACCAGCTTCCAGATCTCCAACCTCAACTCCGGCACCGGTGCCACCAATGTGGTCCCGGGCGAGCTGACTGCGCTGTTCAATTTCCGGTTCTCCACCGAGTCCACCGTCGAAGGCCTGCAGGCGCGGGTGTCGGCGATCCTCGACAAGCACGAACTGGACTGGTCGATCGACTGGGCGCTGTCAGGCCTGCCGTTCCTCACCGAGCCGGGCGAGCTGCTGGGTGCCATTTCGGCCAGCATCAAAGGTGTCACCGGCCGCGACACCCAACCGTCGACCAGCGGCGGCACGTCCGATGGCCGCTTCATCGCCACCCTGGGCACCCAGGTGGTCGAGCTGGGCCCGGTCAACGCCACCATCCACCAGGTGGACGAGCGGATTCTGGCCAGCGACCTCGACCTGCTGACAGAAATCTACTACCAGACCCTGGTCCGGTTGCTCGCCTGATGCTTGCCTGCCCCCTTTGCCAGGCGCCGCTGGCGCAAGTCGACAACGGCGTGGCCTGCCCGGCAGGCCACCGCTTCGACCGGGCCCGCCAGGGCTACCTGAACCTGCTGCCGGTGCAGCACAAGAACAGCCGTGACCCGGGTGACAACCAGGCCATGGTCGAGGCGCGTCGCGACTTTCTCGACGGCGGCCACTACGCGCCGGTGGCCCAGCGCCTGGCCGAACTGGCCGCCGAGCGCCAGCCCGGTGCCTGGCTGGACATTGGCTGCGGCGAGGGTTACTACACCGCGCAGTTGGCCCAGGCCCTGCCCGCGGCCGACGGTTACGCCCTGGATATCTCCCGCGAGGCGGTCAAGCGTGCCTGCCGCCGCGCACCGGCTGTCACCTGGATGGTCGCCAGCATGGCCCGCGTGCCGCTGGCCGATGCCAGCTGCCAGTTCATCGCCAGCGTATTCAGCCCGCTGGACTGGGCCGAAGCCAAACGCCTGCTCAGCCCCGGCGGTGGCCTGATGCGGGTAGGCCCGACCAGCGGCCACCTGATGGAACTGCGTGAAGTGCTCTACGATGAAGTACGCCCTTACGCCGACGACAAGCACCTGGCCCTGGTCCCCGAGGGCATGGTCCATGCCCACAGCGAAACCCTGGCGTTGCGCCTGAGCCTGGCAGCCCCCAAGGCCCGCGCCGACCTGCTGGCCATGACCCCACACGGCTGGCGCGCCAGCGCCGAAAAACGTGCACGGGTAATCGACCAGCCCGAGCCGTTCGAGGTAACGGTTTCCATGCGTTATGACTATTTTGTGCGCCAAGACTGAGCACACCCGGAGCCCTTATGCGCCAACCTGATATCGAGATCTACCTGAAGGACGCCGACGTCGACCACAAACAGATTGCCGGGTGGCTTGCCCAGGCGATCGGCCCGTGCAGCGAATGGAAGCAGAAAGGCCAGACCTTCAAATGCCAGGCCGGTAACATTCCGGTCACTTGGTTACCGAAGGCTGTAGGGAAATGGAACAGCCTGTACCTGGAAAGCGACCAGACCCCCTGGGCCGACGATATTGCCTGCGCCCGCGCTGCATTCGCCGCACTGGGGGTGGAAGTACGCTGCGCACCGGGTGGCTGGGTCGAGGAAGACGGCGAGGAGGATGCCGACCGCTGGGTCCGCATCAGCGCCGACGGCGAAGAGGAAATCACCTGGCGTACGTCTTGAGCTTGAAGCTTCAAGCTGCAAGTTTCAAGAAGGCTCGCATCAGGCTGCAAGTACACGGTCACTTGCAGCTTGAAGCTTATAGCTTAAGGCTCAGAGGCCTACCACGTCTTCGGCTTGCAGGCCTTTCTGGCCCTGCACGCAGGCGTATTCCACCCGCTGCCCTTCAACCAGGGTACGATGCCCCTCACCGCGAATCGCCCGATAGTGGACGAATACATCCGCACCACCTTCGCGCTGAATGAAGCCATAACCCTTGGCATCGTTGAACCACTTTACATTCCCAGTTTCACGAGACGACATCTGTACTACTCCGGTTTTTTATTGTGAAGATCGCCGTGCAGGCATGGGCGTACCTGCCCCGTGCCAACGCCGCTTGCCGAAATAACCTGCAAGTGGCAGGCCGAGTATATGCCACAGCACAAAAAAAATTGATGACGGTCCCGCTGTTGGCCGATTTTTGCTGAACTTACGCACATACGGCAGACTAATTAACTGGATACTCACCTGAACATCACACCCAGGGCACACACCCCATGACCCGTTCCCCCCTGCGCCGCCTGATTTTCGGCGCCCTGCGTCGCCTGTTGTACCTGTGGGTGCGCTCCGAAACCATCAACCAGTCGGCCATGTCGTTGAACCTGGACCGCAGCCGGCCAGTGATCTACGCCTTGCCTACCCCGGCGCTCACCGACCTGGTCGTACTCGACCACGAGTGCACCAAGGCAGGGCTGCCGCGCCCGGTGCTGCCGGTAACGGTCGGTCCGCTGCAGGAACCCGCTGCGTTCTTCTACCTGACCCCCGACCCCGACTGGCTGGGCCGCCAGGACAAGCGTGGCGCCCCGCCCACCCTCGAGCGCCTGGTAGCTGCCGTTACCCAGCATGCCGAGGAAGATGCGCAGATCATTCCAGTCAGCGTGTTCTGGGGCCAGACCCCGGCCAGCGAGTCCAGCCCGTGGAAACTGCTGTTTGCCGACAGTTGGGCAGTGACCGGGCGTTTGCGGCGGCTGCTGACCGTACTGATACTCGGGCGCAAGACCCGCGTGCAGTTCTCTGCCCCCATCCACCTGCGCGAACTGGTGCAGCACAACAAAGGCCACGAACGCACCGTGCGCATGGCCCAGCGCCTGATGCGCGTGCATTTTCGCAACCTCAAGACCGCGGTCATCGGCCCCGACCTTTCGCACCGCCGCAACCTGGTCAAGGGGCTGGTTCATGCACCGCTGGTGCGCCAGGCCATCGCCGAGGAGGCGCAGCGCGAAAACCTGCCGCTGGCCAAGGCCGAAGCCCAGGCCTTGCGCTACGGCAACGAGATTGCCTCTGACTACACCTACACTGCCATCCGCTTCCTGGAGGTGGTGCTCAGCTGGTTCTGGAACAAGATCTACGACGGCATCAAGGTCAACCACATCGAGCAGGTGCAGGGCATCGCGCCCGGCCACGAAGTGATCTACGTGCCCTGCCACCGCAGCCATATCGACTACCTGCTGCTGTCGTACCTGCTGTTCCGCAACGGCCTCACGCCACCCCACGTGGCCGCGGGCATCAACCTCAACATGCCGGTGGTCGGCAACCTGCTGCGCCGTGGCGGGGCGTTCTTCATGCGCCGCACCTTCAAGGGCAACCCCCTGTATACCGCGGTATTCAACGAATACCTGCACACCCTGTTCACCAAGGGGTTCCCGGTGGAGTACTTCGTCGAAGGCGGCCGTTCCCGTACCGGGCGCATGCTGCAACCGCGCACCGGGATGCTGGCCATTACCCTGCGCAGCTTCCTGCGTTCGTCGCGCACGCCCATCGTGTTCGTGCCGGTCTACATCGGCTATGAACGCGTGCTAGAAGGCCGCACCTACCTGGGCGAGCTGCGCGGTGCCAGCAAGAAGAAAGAGTCGGTATTCGATATCTTCAAGGTGTTCGGCGCGCTGAGGCAGCGCTTTGGCCAGGTGTCGGTCAACTTTGGCGAGCCGATCCGCCTGGCCGGCTTCCTCGACGAGCAACAACCCGGCTGGCGTGAGCAGGAGCATGGCCCGCAATACCGCCCGGATTGGCTCAATGCCACTACCCATCGCCTGGGTGAGACCGTGGCCCGCCACCTCAACGAGGCGGCGGCCATCAACCCGGTCAACCTGGTGGCCATGGCATTGCTATCCACCAGCCGCCTGGCCCTGGATGAACGCGCCCTGGTCCGCGTGCTCGACCTGTACCTGGCCCTGCTGCGCCAGGTGCCCTACTCGCCGCACATCACCCTGCCCGAGGGTGACGGCCAGGCCTTGATCCAACACGTGCGCGGCATGAACCTGGTCGCCGAGCAGAAGGACGCCCTGGGCCGCATCCTGTACCTGGATGAAGGCAATGCGGTGCTGATGACCTACTACCGCAACAACGTGCTGCACATCTTCGCCCTGCCGGCGCTGCTGGCCAGCTTCTTCCTCAGCAGCTCGCGCATGAGCCGCGAACTGTTGGGGCAGTATGTGCACGCGCTGTACCCGTATTTGCAGGCCGAACTGTTCCTGCGCTGGGCGCCGCAGCAATTGGACGACGTTATCGACCAGTGGCTGGCGGCGCTGGTCGAGCAAGGCCTGCTGCGCCAGGACAACGACATCTATGTGCGCCCGCCGCCCAGCTCGCGGCAGTTCGTGCTGCTGACCCTGCTGGCCCGCACAATCACCCAGACGCTGCAGCGTTTCTACATGGCCACATCCCTGCTGCTCAACAGTGGGCAGAACAGCCTCAGCGCCGAAGCGCTGGAAGACCTGTGCGTGATGATGGCCCAGCGCCTGTCGATCCTGCATGGCCTGAACGCCCCAGAGTTTTTCGACAAGACGCTGTTCCGCCACTTCATCCAGACCTTGCTCCAGCAAGGCGTGCTGCATGCCGATACCCAAGGCAAGCTGGGTTACCACGACAAGCTCGGCGAACTGGCCGAGGGCGTGGCCAAGCGCGTGCTGTCGGCCGAGCTGCGCCTGTCCATCCGCCAGGTGGCGCTGCATCGCGACGAGCCTTCAGAGGTGGTGCAAGGGTAGCTTTTCTGTCTGCCGCCAGGCCTTGAGAGGGGACAGCATCGCCGTGCTTTCCCCCTCTCAAGGAGCATCACCATGAACCAGATCAAATCGATCGACGTCGAAATCGTTTGTTCCAGCGACAACTACCTGCCAGCCTCCGCCCAGGTGCTACTGAGCCTGCTCGACGTGTCCCGTGCCGACGCGCCGGCCGTCAGCCAGGCCGAGCTGCGCCTTCAGTGCGCCGGTGTACTGCCGATCAAGCTGCAACTGGCCTGCGACCTCAGCCAGCTCGACCCGCGCGGTAGCTACGTGCTGGCCGTGCGCATCGAGCAGAACGGGCAACTGCAGTTCATCAACACCACCCATCACGCCGTAAACCCTCACACCTTGTCTGGCACCGAACGCGTGGTGGTCGATAACGTGGCGACGCCCCCGGTCGTGCTCCATGATTGATTAGGGAAAATCCGCTAAAGTCCCTGGGGTTGGCCACAAGCCGGCTCCAAGGACAACGGAGATTCCATGAAAAAGCTCTTTATGCTGTGTTGCGCATCCCTGCTCGCAGCCTGCTCCAGCCAAACCCCGCCCGCCCAGGCCAGCCTGGATGGCGAAGTCTTCTACCTGCAGCGCATTGCCCTGCCCCCGGCCGCCACCCTGAGCGTCGAACTGCAGGACGTGTCGTTGCTGGACGCCCCGGCAGTGACCCTGGCCCGCCAGGCCGGCCCGGTCAAAGGCAACGTGCCGCTGCCGTTCCACCTCACCTACGATCCGCGCCAGGTCAAACCCGGCCACCGCTATGCGCTGAGCGCGCGCATCGAGCTGAGCGGCAAACTGCTGTTCATCAATACCGAACACCATGGCGTGCTGCTCGACGGCTCCGACCCGCAACCCGTGCGCGTCAAGCTCGACCAGGTTCGCTGATACCCGTATTCATCTGTTTACAAGGAACGCTTCATGATCCGCACTTCCCTGCGCTTCACCATCCTGTGCGCCGGCCTGCTGCTGTCGGCCAGCGCGCTGGCCCTGTCGCTGGGCGACCTGAGCCAGAAGGACGCCACCGGCGGCCTGAAAGATGCCCTCACCCAAGGCGCGCAACTGGCGGTCAAGCAACTGAGCACCCCAGGCGGCTTCAGCAACAACCCGGACGTGCGTATCGAACTGCCGGGCAACCTGGGCAAGGCCGCCAAAGCGATGAAGATGTTCGGCAAGGGCGAACAGGTCGAAGCCCTGGAAGCCAGCATGAACAAGGCCGCCGAAAAGGCCGTGCCGCAGGCTCAGGCGATTCTGGTAGACGCCGTGAAGAACATGAGCGTGACCGACGCCAAGGGCATTCTCAGCGGCGGTGACGACTCCGCCACCCAGTACCTGAACAAGAGCAGCCGCGAGCAGATTCGGGCCAAGTTCCTGCCGGTCGTCAAGCAGGCCACCGACCAGGTTGGCGTGGCTCAGCAGTACAACGCCTTCGCCGCGCAGGCCAAAGGCCTGGGGCTGGTCAAGGATGACGCCAACATCGAGAACTACGTGACCGAGAAGGCGCTGGACGGCCTGTTCGAGATGATCGGCAAGCAAGAGCAGAACATTCGCCAGAACCCGGCCGCCGCAGCTACCAGCCTGGCCAAGAAGGTCTTCGGCACGCTCTGATAACGCGTGGTGCCACAGCAGCGGTCTGCGTGAACCCGCGCGGCCGCTGCCTCTGCGTCGTTTTGGCTGTACCGCCTTTCCCCGCTCCCTCGGCCAACAGCAAGGTGCAGGATGGCGGCTCTTTTCGACGAGGAGTTTCCGTTATGCCCTCCACCCCACATTTCCAGATCTTCATCGACTGCGAAAGCCAAGACCGGATAACACCGGACGCTTCGGCGAGTTACGTATTGGTCCTGAGTGAAAAACTGGAGGGCTTCGGCGCTGCCAAAGGCAGCTCCGTCCTGCAGCCCGTGCTTACCCTCGAGCAGCAAGGCGAACTGGCGCTGCCCCAGACCTTCAGTTTCATGATCGATGGGGCAACGCTCAAGGAAGGCCATGCTTACCAGGTGAGCCTGCGCTACCAGGCCACCAACGGTAGCCCGCACGGCAAGCGCCTGGCCTGGAAAGAGACTTTCGTCGCTCAGGACCAAGCCCGTATTGCACCTGCCGCCGTCAGCGGCCATGGCCCGTGCAAAGGCCGCACCAACAGCTGCCTGAGCTGGTAAGGGCCGGCGCCTTCAACACCCAGGGCGCAAGCTGCCTGCACGCTCGCGCCTGGGTCTTCAACGCTGCTTTACCCTGAACCAGGCCGCGTACAACGCCGGCAGGAACAACAACGTCAGCACAGTGGCCACGATCAGGCCACCCATGATCGCGACCGCCATCGGCCCGTAGAACACGCTACGCGACAGTGGGATCATGGCCAGCACCGCGGCCAGCGCGGTCAGCACGATCGGCCGGAAGCGCCGCACCGTGGCCTCGATGATCGCTTGCCAGCGGTCCATCCCTGCCGCAATGTCCTGCTCGATCTGGTCAACCAGAATCACCGAATTGCGCATGATCATCCCCGCCAGGGCAATGGTGCCGAGCATGGCGACAAAGCCGAACGGCTGGCGGAACACCAGCAGGAACAGGGTCACGCCGATCAACCCCAACGGCGCGGTCAGGAACACCATCAGCGTGCGTGAGAAGCTGCGCAGCTGGATCATCAGCAAGCTCAACACCACCACGATGAACAGCGGCATGCCAGCGTTCACCGATTTCTGCCCGCGTTCGGCATCTTCCACCGTGCCGCCCACTTCCAACAGGTAACCGTCGGGCAGCTTGGCGCGGATGCCCTGCAAAGATGGCAGAATCTGCTTCACCAGTGTCGCAGGTTGCGCCTTGTCGTAGATGTCTGCCCGCACGGTCACCGTCGGCAGGCGGTTACGGTGCCAGATGATGCCCTCCTCGAAGCCATACTCCAGGGTCGCGACCTGCGACAGCGCCACGCTCTGGCCGTTGTCGGTCGGCAACGCCAGGCTGCCCAGGTTGCCCAGCTCGCTGCGCTCCTGCAGCGTACCGCGCAGCAGTATCTCGATCAGCTCGTTGTCTTCGCGGTACTGGCTGGCGGTGGTGCCGGTCAGCGAACTTTGCAGGAAACTCGCCAGGTGCGCGGTGCTCACGCCCAGCGCACGGGCACGGTCCTGGTCGATGCTCAGAAACACCGCCTTGCTCGGTTCCTCCCAGTCCAGGTGCACATTCACCACATGCGGGTTCTCGCGTACCTTGGCCGCCACCTCACGGGCCAGTGCCCGCGCCTTCTCGATATGCTCGCCCGTGACGCGGAACTGCACCGGGTAACCCACGGGCGGGCCGTTTTCCAGGCGGGTGACCCGGGCGCGCAACTCGGGGAACTGCTGGTCCACCGTGGCGATCAGCCAGCTGCGCAGGCGCTCGCGGTCGTCCATCGACTTGGCCAGTACCACGAACTGGGCGAAGCTGGCGGCCGGCAGTTGCTGGTCCAGCGGCAGGTAGAAGCGCGGCGAACCGGTGCCCACGTAGGCCACATAGTTGTCGATGCCATCCTGCTGCGCGAGCAGCACCTCCATTTGCTTGACGCGCTCGGCGGTATTGGCCAGCGATGCACCTTCGGCCAGCTTCAGGTCGACCATCAGTTCCGGGCGCCCGGACGCCGGGAAGAACTGCTGGGGCACGAAGCGGAACAGCAGGAGGCTGCCGATGAAGGCCGCGATGGTCAGCAGGATCACCGTTTTGCGGCGCCGTACACACCACGCCACAACCCGCCGCACACGCTGGTAGAACGGCGTGGCATAAGGGTCTGGCGCCTGGCCATGACGGGCCGCGTGCAGCCGGGCCAGGTCGGGCAGCAGGCGCTCGCCCAGGTAAGGCACGAACACCACGGCGACCAGCCACGATGCCAGCAAGGCAATGGTCACCACCTGGAAGATCGAGCGGGTGTATTCGCCGGTGCTGGAGGCCGCCGTAGCGATGGGCAAAAAGCCCGCTGCGGTGATCAGGGTGCCGGTGAGCATCGGGAAGGCCGTGCTGCTCCAGGCGTAACTGGCCGCCTTGAGGCGGTCGTAGCCCTGCTCCATCTTGATCGCCATCATTTCCACGGCAATGATCGCATCGTCTACCAGCAAGCCCAGGGCCAGTACCAGCGCCCCCAGCGAAATCTTGTGCAGGCCGATGCCAAAGTAATGCATGGCCGCGAAGGTCATGGCCAGCACCAGGGGGATGGCCAGCGCCACCACCAGGCCGGTCCGCAGGCCCAGGGAGAAGAAGCTGACCAGCAGCACGATGACCAGCGCCTCGGCCAGCACCTGCACGAACTCGCCCACACCGGCCTTGACCGCCGCGGGCTGGTCCGAGACCTTGCGCAACTCCATGCCGGCCGGCAGGTTGTGCGCCAGGCGTTCGAACTCGCTTTCCAGCGCCTTGCCCAGCACCAGGATGTCGCCGCCATCCTTCATCGACACCGCCAGGCCAATGGCCTCTTCGCCCATGAAGCGCATGCGCGGTGCGGGTGGGTCATTGAAGCCACGGTACACTTCGGCGACATCGCCAATGCGGAAGGTGCGGTCGCCCACCCGAATCGGGAACTGGCGAATCTGCTCGACGCTGTCGAAGCGACCACTTACCCGCAGTTGCAGGCGCTCGCTGGGGGTTTCGAAGAAGCCGGCGGTGCTGACCGCATTCTGTTCGCGCAGGGCGTTCTGCACCGCTTGCAGCGGCACCCCCAGGGTAGCCAGCTTGAGGTTGGACAGTTCGATCCAGACTTTCTCGTCCTGCAAGCCGATCAGCTCGACCTTGCCCACGTCCTTGACCCGCTGCAGCTGGATCTGGATCCGGTCGGCATAGTCCTTGAGCACGGCGTAGTCGAAGCCCTTGCCGGTCAGTGCATAGATATTGCCGAAGGTAGTGCCGAATTCGTCGTTGAAGAAGGGGCCCTGGATTTCCGGCGGCAAGGTATGGCGAATGTCCGCGACCTTCTTGCGGATCTGATACCACAGCTCGGGAATGTCCTTGGAGTGCAGCGAGTCGCGGGCCATGAACGTGACCTGCGATTCGCCAGGCCGGGAAAACGAGACAATCCGCTCGTACTCACCGGTTTCCATCAGCTTTTTCTCGATGCGCTCGGTTACCTGGCGCGCCACTTCCTCGGCCGTGGCACCGGGCCACAGGGTACGAATGACCATGGCCTTGAAGGTGAACGGCGGGTCTTCGCTCTGGCCCAGCTTGGTGTAGGACATGGCGCCAATGGCCGCCAGCAGGATCATCAGGAACAGGACGATCTGGCGGTTGCGCAGCGCCCAGGCAGAAAGGTTGAAACCCATCGGGACTTACTCCTTGGCCGTCAGGTTCACTACGCGGTTGCTGCGGTCGACGGGGCGTACCTGCTGCCCCTCACGCAATACATGGCCACCGGCGGCCACCACCCAGTCATCGGCGGCCAGCCCATCGAGCACGGGCACGCTATCGTTGCCGTACGCACCCAGGCGCACCACGGCCCGCTCCAGGCGGCTGTCCTTGTTCACCCGCCAGACATAGGCCTGGCCGTCCTCGGCGGTGACCGCCGACAGCGGTACAGACAATGGGATCAGGCCTTCGGTAGCAATGAATACCCGGGCGCTCTGGCCCAGTTCGGCCGGGGCAGCCGACGTGGTGAAGGCGATGCGGGCGGCGAAGGTGCGCGAGCGCGGATCGGCCGCGGGTGACAGCTCGCGGATGCGCCCCTGGAAGCGCGCCTGCGGGTGCGACCACAGCTCCACACTCACCGGTTGGCCGATGGCGACCCGGGCGAACTGCTGCTCTGGCAGGGCGATGGCCACCTCGCGCTCACCATCGGCGGCGAGGGTGAAGGCGGTTTGCCCAGCGGCAACCACCTGGCCCACTTCCACGTGGCGCTTGGCAATCACCCCGGCCTGGGGCGCACGCAATACGGCATAGGCTGCCTGGTTCCCGGCCACGTCGAACTGCGCCTTGGCCTGCTTCAGGCGGGCCAGGCCGGCACGGTAGAGGTTTTCGGCATTGTCATATTGAGAATGGCTGACCATTTGCCGGTCCAGCAGCTTCTGGTAGCGATCACGCTCGGTGCGCACCAGTGCCAGGTTGGCTTCGGCGGCGGCCAGTTGTGCGCGGTTAGCTTCCAGTTGCAGGCGTACGTCCTGCGGGTCCAGCTCGGCCAGCGGCTGCTCGGCCTTGACCCGCTGCCCTTCTTCGACCAGCCGCTTGCTGACCTTGCCGGCAATACGGAACGCCAGTTCCGGCTCGAAGCGCGCACGCACCTCACCGGGGTAACTGGCGGCCCCCGCTTCGGCTGGCTGCGGCTGCACCACCAACGCCGGGCGCGGGGCGGCGGGGGCGGCGGCTTCCTGTTCACACGCCGCCAGAAGCACGGCGACGGCGGCGGGCAACGCGATTGACAAGGCCTGGCGCAACATGATGAATCCTTTCGCAGAGGGTACTTCGAATATTTGTACTGGCGGGTATATTAAGTCAGGGAACTGCTGCCGAGAAGCCAGCGTCGATAAGAATCACCTGACGATGGCTACGAGCACTGCTGGAAACCGCTCCAGCCGGTAATATGAGAGCTTGATCAACCACATGCAGACCACAATGCCCAACGACGCACCCATCGGCCCAGGCCGGCCCAAGGACCTGGCCAAGCGCGAGGCTATTCTCGAAGCTGCCAAGTCGCTGTTCTTAAGCCTTGGCTACGCCAACACCAGCATGGATGCGGTCGCTGCGGCGGCAGGTGTTTCTAAGCTCACCGTGTACAGCCACTTCACCGACAAGCAGACGCTGTTCTGTTCAGCGGTCATGGCCACTTGCCAGATCCAGCTGCCGGACCTGTTGTTCGAGTACCCAGTCGGTGCGCAGGTCGAAGACGTGCTGCTGAATATCGCCCGTGGTTTCCAGGCGCTGATCAGCAGTGACGAAGCGGTCAAGCTCAGCCGCCTGATCATGGCCCAAGGCAGCCTGGACCCGAGCTTTGGCCAGTACTTCTACGAAGCCGGGCCCAAGCGCGTGCTGGCAGGGATGGAAGCGCTGCTGCGCGGGGCGGATGAGCGCGGGCTGTTGCGCATCGACAACCCGCTGCGTGCGGCGGAGCACTTCTTCTGCCTGGTCAAGGGGGCACCGGATTACCGCTTGCTGCTGGGGTGCGCGGGGCCGCTGCAGGGCGACGAGGCCGAGGCGCATGTGCGCGAGGTGGTGGGGGTGTTCTTGCGAGCGTACCGACCCTGAAAGCATCTTCTGGCATACGCGGTCTGTAGGAGCGCGGATGCCAGTGCCTGTGCCCCCCAACCGGCGTACTACCTGACATTTTTGCCAGTATCCGACCAGGTACACTCTGGACATACTCTCATGAAGCCCCACATGAGCGCACCACCATGTCCACTCAAACACTTAAGCTCTTTTATAAGGGCAGCAAACTCTCGACAGTGCACTCAGGCAGTGCTCATTGTTCAGTTGTCAGCGCGAATAACCAGAACCTGTGCGAAACAAACAGCCAAACCACGCAAACACAGCTTTTGGCCACCGATGCCCAAGCGTCAACCGTTACCTCCCATGCAGGAAGCCAAACGGCCATTGCCTACAGCCCTTATGGCGGTGATAGTTTACCGGCCGCTCACCCGATACTGTCCCGCTTTACCGGGCAAACTTGGCTACCCTCTGCCATAGGCTACTTGCTGGGTAATGGTCACCGCCTGTTCAATCCTGCGCTGATGCGCTTTCACAGTGCGGACAGTTTCTCGCCATTCGCTAGAGGTGGTCTTAACACGTATGCTTACTGCGGCAACGACCCCATCAACAGGGTGGACCCTACCGGCAGATTTTTCGGAAGGCTGTTCAAAAAGCTTAACCAGCGCTATCGGTACAATAACCTGGCTCCACGCCTGGATGAATCGAGTCCTAACCTATCTAGAAATGAATACAACGCGCTGTCAAAGTCTATTAATAAACGCCAACTCCGAGCTCAGAGTAAGCTAGAACGCGGAATTACTCATGGACTTCCCTATACAACAGGGTATGCACTGGAAGAAATAAACATTCTTAATAACCAACAGACAATACTGGGCCTTTTGCCCGCAGACAAAAACGGGCGTTTTAATTTTGACACTACCCGACCAACGCAAAAAACGCATGCACACAGTGCAGTCCATGCCGATCCTCCCCGTACACTCGCTGAAGAAATACTAAGCAGCCATACAACCATTGACCCTTCCATTCCGGAAGATATGGTACACGAAGAGCTGCTAGAACGTCTGAGACGCCTGCGTGAGGATTAGGCCTTCAACGCCTTCTTCGGATATATGTCATACCGGCTCGACTTACCCTCCAGGCTATGGCTCGGCTTCGGCCCGTCGATGATCGGCGCCTTGCGCGGCCGCTTCACCACCACCCGGTGGCTGGCCAGCGCCAGGGCGGCTTTAAGCAGGGCCGGGGCATCCAGGTCATCGCCGACCAAGGGCCGGAACACGCGCATCTCCTTTTTCACCAGGGCGCTCTTGTCGCGGTGCGGGAACATTGGGTCGAGGTAGATCACCTGCGGCGCCTCGCCTTCCCAACTGCGCATGCGCTCGATGGCATTACCGGTCAGCAGGCGCATGCGCCCGACAATCGGCCCCACTTCTTCATCCAGCCGGGCGCGCGCCAGGCCATCTTCCAGCAGCGCGGCTATCAGCGGCTGGCGTTCGATCAGGGTCATCTGGCAGCCCAGGCTGGCCAGCACAAACGCATCTTTGCCAAGCCCCGCCGTGGCATCCAGCACCTGCGGTCGAACGCCTTGGGCGATGCCCACGGCCTTGGCGATCATCTGCCCGTTGCCACCGCCAAACTGGCGCCGGTGCGCGGCCTGGCCTTCGACAAAGTCCACCCGCACCGGCCCCGGTGCCTGCGGGCCCAATTGCTGGATCTGCAAACCATCAACGCCCACCTGCACGGCAAATCCGGCATCATCGTCCTGCAACGGCAGCGCCAGGCGCTCGGCCCATGCAGCGGCCTGCCCTGCGAATTCGGCCGTTAGCGCCTCGACCCGGATACCTGTGCCCTGCTCTTCCATCTTCAACACCTAGAAATTGAACCCCGCCGTTAAGGTATCGGCCGCCACGGCCGATACAGGCAATATCCCGCTATTCTGCCAGAGCACAACGCGCGCGACTGCCATGTCAGATACTCTTCCCATCGGCTTGACCTATTTGTCGCCTGTCGGCAACTACAGTCAGCACAACACCCAGGCACTCGGGGGCGTCAGCCACCTGTGGCAGGATTTTTTCGCCCGGGCCATGGCCGAGCGCCAGGAAGAGCCGGTAGACAGCATCAGCCAGTCGTTCGTGAAGTACGACCAGGACAGCGGCGAACCGATCGGCGGCGCCCGCGCGCTGGCCATGATCCACGCGCAGCGCGCCTGCCCGGTGCAGGATACCCGCGTAGTCCCACCCGAGCCGCTGTTTCTACCCAAGGCCGAGCTGGAAGCCAGCCTCTTGCCGCCGGCCCCCGAGCCTTTCAGCGCCATCGAACTGATCGAACAGCAGCGCCAGCTCGACATCAACAACAGCTGGCTGCGCCCGGTGGTGATGAGCCAGGGTCAGCCGCTGCCCGAGCCCGGACCGGGCCCTAGCCCACGCCCGCTGTTCCTGCCCATCGCCGAACTGGAAAGCGACTTGTTGCCACCCGCCGCCGAACCGTTCGACGATGCCACGCTGAGCAAGCAGCAGACCGACCTGGCATTCGACCTCCACTGGGCGCGCCCGGTGGTGCTGAACAACGTGCGCGCCTACGCCTGACCTTAGCGGCAGACCTGCCAGCGGCCCATGTCCAGGTGGAAGTGGTTGTGGTGCGCGGCATTGTAGTCGGGCCCCAACACAGTGCTGAAGCTTTGGCAGGCAGCCTGCTGCACCTCGCGCAGGAATTGCGCCTTGGCCCCACCCGCCTGCCAGTCACGCGCCAGAACGATGCGCTGACCGTCCTGCAGGCGAAAGCCGCTGATGTCCAGGGCATTGGCCGTCGCGTGCTGGCTCAGGCGGCCTTGCTTGCGGTGGTAGACGTTGCGGCAGGCAAAGCTGCCCACATGGTCGACCTGGGTCACCGGCTGGCCCAACACCCGCTGCGCGACAGGCTGCAAGGCGTGGTGTTCGAACAGTGCATACGCCACCGCCAGTGGGCAGCTGGCCAGAAAGCTGCTGCTCAGGCGCGCCTTGCCGGCTTCGATACGCCACACATTTTCCAGCGGGCAGTTGGCCGAGGCCGGGCTGTCGGCCTGTGCCCGGTAGCGCAGTTGGCTGGTGGCCAGTGCCTGGCGGCACAGCGCGGAGTCATCCCGCAGCCGCGAGAGCTTGTAGGGGGTCAGCCAATTGGGTGGTTGGCGCACATCCAACGGCGCCCAGGGGTTCCACGGCGCGGGCAGGCGCCAGCCCAGTTGCCAGGCAAGCACGGCCAACAACAGCAGGCCGGCCAGCAGCGTCAGGGCCCGCATCAACGGCGGAACAGGTCGTTGAGCTGAGCGAACGGCAAAGCCTGGTCTGCGTAGCCGAAGGTGCCCTGGTCATGGACTTCCAGCGCGGCCCGCTGCAACGCACCCAGGGCCGCGCGGGCCAGCGACGAGCCAAGGCTGATGCGGCGCACGCCAAGGTCCTGCAACTGGTTGACGCTCAACGCCACGCCGGCCATGCCCATCAGCACGTTCACCGGCCGCGGGGCCACGGCCTGCACCACCGCGCGCACTTCTTCCACCGTTCGCAGGCCAGGCGCATACAGCACATCGGCCCCCGCTTCGGCGTAGGCCTGAAGGCGCAGGATGGTGTCGTCCAGGTCCATGCGCCCGTGCAGCAGGTTTTCTGCACGGGCGCACAGGGTGAACGGGAACGGCAGGCTCCGGGCAGCCTGCACTGCGGCGCGTACACGCTCCACCGCCAGGCCGATATCATAAATGGGCGCATCATGGCGGCCGCTGGCGTCTTCGATAGACCCACCCACCAGGCCAACCTCGGCGGCACGCAGAATGGTCTGCGCGCAGTCCTCGGGCAGGTCGCCGAAGCCGTTTTCCAGGTCGGCAGCCACCGGCAACGCGGTGGCGTCGACGATTTCACCGGCGTTGTCCAATGTGTCGTCCAGGCTCAAGGCCCCTTCGGCATCCGGGCGGCCCAGGCTGAAGGCCAGGCCGGCGCTGGTAGTGGCCAGCGCTTCGAAGCCCAGGCTCGCCAACAGCCTGGCCGACCCGGCATCCCACGGGTTGGGGATGACGAATGCACCGTCACGCTGGTGCAAGGCCTTGAAGGCTTCGGCTCGCAGGGTTTGCACATCCATGGTGGAACCTCCGGCAGTCAGGGAAGGGTCACAGTAGCCCCAGTTGTTCGACCTCGGGTGCGCGCGGCAATTCCGGCAGCGCGGCAAGGCCCGGCAAACGCAGCATCAGGCGCTGGTGAAAATGCCGGGCAAGTGCCGCCGCCAGGCGGTTGTCCGAGGTATGCAGGAAGATATAGGGGCTGCGGCCTTCTTCGATCCAGCTGGCCACCTTGTCTACCCACGGGGTGAGAAACACGTCGTTGGCTTGCAGTTCCGGGTGGCCGATGAAGCGTACCTGCGGGTGCTGGGTAAAGGCGGCCGGGCGCGGCGGCACCTTGGGCTTTTTCGACTGCGCATGCAGCACGGCAGGGTCACGCGAAGTGCAGCTGAACAGCGCGCGCGGGTCGAGGCAGATACGCTCGACGCCGCGCTCGTGCAGTACCCGGTTGAGCATGCGCTCTTCTTCACCCTTGGCGAAAAACGCCTGGTTACGCACTTCAACTGCCACGGGCACCGACAGCTCATCCAGAAAATGGCACAGCTCGCCCAGGCGCGCAGGGCCGAACTGGGCCGGCAATTGCAACCAGTAGGGGGACACCCGCCTGCCCAATGGCGCCATCAACCGGGTGAAATCGAAGGCAGGCTCCAGCTGGTCGCGCAGGTCACCGGCGTGGCTGATGTCGCGGGGGAACTTGGCGGTGAACCGGAAATGCTCGGGCATTACCTGTGCCCAGCGGGCAAGGGTGCCAGGAGCAGGCCGGGCGTAGAAGGTGGTGTTGCCCTCGACCGCGTTGAACACCTGGCTATAGAACCCCAGCATCTGGCCGCTGCTGGCGTCAGCGGGGTACAGGTAGTCGCGCCAGGCGTTTTCACTCCATGACGGGCAACCGAGAAAGTAAGGCAGGGGTGATGGACTCATCCATCAAATGTACAGGTCGAGCCCTAGTACTTCCATGTCCCAGTCGGTAAAACCGGCGGTACTCAGGTAACTGGCCAAGGCATTGGCGGTACGCCGGTCACGGGCGCGAGGGAAAACCATGTCCTGCTGGCGGGCTGGCAGGCCAGCGCCAAGGCGGCGAGCGGCGGGCTCGGGTGGCGCGGCTTCAAGGTCATCGACGACCTCAGCATCATCGACCGCATCCTCGCGCACCGCGGCCTTGCGCGGCGTGCGCTTGATCGGGTACTGCGATGAGAAACCGTCGATACGCATGGCATGAGCACTCGGGATCAATGATGGCAATTTAGCAGCATCAGAGCTCAGTCGCTAATGCTTCATTGATAACTGGACCACAGATTGCAAAAAAGGTTTTAGTGTGATCGGCAATAACCGACGGACAGCAGCTATTGCTGCTTCGGGGTAGCAACATTGTCGCGCAGATACACCGGCTGCGCCTGTTCGGCGGTAACTGCCTCGCCACGCGCCCAGGCAAAACCGGCCAGGGCCAGTACGTCCACAGCGCTGGGCAGGGCCTGGGCATCGCTGGCCGCGACTTTCACTGCCAGGCGTTCGGCATAACCCCAACCCGTGCCGGCACCGAACCAGGCACCGGTGCTCTCTAACGGCAGCGCCACCTGCTCGGGTGGCAACACGGCCTCCCTGCCGACCAGGCGCATTTCCCCCGCCGTGGCCTGGTAGCACCCCCAGTACACCTCGTCCATACGCGCATCGATGGCCGCGGCGACCTGCTGCACGCCCTGTTCGCGCAACGCGCCCTGGGCCAGCGCGGCAAGGTTGGAGACCGGCAGCACCGGGCGCTCGAGGGCGAACGCCAGCCCCTGTACCACACCAATCGCGATACGCACACCGGTGAACGCACCCGGGCCCCGGCCAAAGGCGATGGCATCGAGCGCATTCAGTGCCACGCCGGAATCGGCCAGCAACTGCTTGATCATCGGCAGCAGCTTCTGGGCATGCATGCGCGGGATCACCTCGTAATGGCTGGTTACCTTGCCGTCATGCAGCAGCGCAACGGAACAGGCTTCGGTGGCGGTATCCAGGGCCAACAGGGTGGTCATCGAACGGGTATCCAGGTGCGAAGAAAAAGTGCGGCATTATAGAGCAGCTGCGCCGTTGTGTCCCCAAGGGGCCGCTGTATGGCCACTTGACACGGTCCCAGTAGGAGCGGCCTTGTGTCGCGATGGGGAGCGCAGCGGCCCCACAATTTCAGCTTCGCCGCAGAGTGAGCTTCGCCGCAGAAATCGCCGGGGCCGCTGCGCGCCCCATCGCGACACAAGGCCGCTCCTACTGGGACCGCATAGCTAAAGCCAGAAAAAACAACGGCCCGCAAGCGGGCCGTTGACGGTGCATGCTGTATCGGATCAGCTCAGGGCTGCCAGTACCTTGGCAGTGATGGCTTCAACCGAGCCTACGCCTTCGATGTGGCTGTACTTCGGCTTGCCAGCATTGGCCGCCGACAGCTTCTGGTAGAAGTCCACCAGCGGCTTGGTCTGGCTGTGGTAGACCGACAGGCGATGACGAACGGTCTCTTCCTTGTCGTCGTCGCGCTGGATCAGGTCTTCGCCAGTGACGTCGTCCTTGCCTTCCACTTTCGGCGGGTTGTACTGAATGTGGTAGGTACGGCCCGAGGCCAGGTGCACACGGCGACCTGCCATGCGACCCACGATTTCTTCATCGTCCACGGCAATTTCAACCACGGCGTCGATATCGACACCGGCCGCAACCATGGCTTCGGCCTGTGGAATGGTCCGTGGGAAGCCGTCGAACAGGCAGCCGTTGGCGCAATCCGGCTGGGCGATGCGCTCCTTGACCAGGCTGATGATCAGCTCGTCGGACACCAGCTGGCCGGCATCCATGACTTTCTTCAGTTCCAGGCCCAGCGGGGTGCCGGCCTTGACGGCAGCACGCAGCATGTCACCGGTGGAAATTTGGGGGATACCGAACTTTTCGGTGATGAACTTTGCCTGAGTACCTTTACCGGCCCCGGGAGCTCCCAGCAGAATAACGCGCATCTTGTGCTCCTCAAATTTTTTTATGAACTTCAATGGATTCGGCGACCAGGGCCAAGTCCGGAAAATCGGGTATGACCATAATTCGGTCAGAGGGCTGCTCAAGATACACAGCGCCCGGCAGCCAGACAAGCGTCCCAAAGTTGCAGGAATGCGCCACTTGCGACCAAGCAGGCAGGTGGTTGCGCCCGGCGCAACCACCCTTTCGCTGCTGCCGTACAGCCGTTACGGCATGCCGACTGCCGCACCCGGCCCTGCGCTCAACCGGTGTTGCGCAAGCCGGCGGCAATGCCCGCCACCGTTACCAGCAAGGCCTGCTCCAATGGGCTGTCCAGAGCGGCTTCGCGGCTGCGCGAGCGCGCCAGCAATTCGGCCTGCAGGCGGTGCAGCGGGTCCAGGTAGGTGTTACGCAAGCTGATGAATTCCAGTGTCTCGGGGCTGTGCGCGAGTAGCACCGGCTGCCCGGTCAGGCCAAGCACTATCTGGCACGACTGCGACAATAGGTCGCGCAGGTGCGCCCCCAAAGGCAGCAACTGCGGTTGCACCAGACGTTCGTCGTAGGCCTCGGCAATTTGCGCATCCGCCTTGGCCAGTACCATTTCCAGCATGTCGATGCGGGTGCGGAAGAACGGCCAGTGTTCGCGCATCTGCGCCAGCAGTTCGCCTTGGCCACGCGCCAGGGCATTGCTCAGCGCGGTTTCCCAGCCCAACCAGGCCGGCAGCATCAGCCGCGTCTGGGTCCAGCCGAAGATCCATGGGATGGCCCGCAGGCTTTCGATGCCACCGGCGCGGCGTTTCGCCGGGCGGCTGCCCAGTGGCAGGCGCCCCAGTTCCTGTTCCGGCGTCGACTGGCGGAAATACTCGACGAAGTCCGGGTTGTCCCGCACCACACTGCGGTACGCCTTGACGCCATCGGCGGCCAGCTGGTCCATGACTTCGCGCCAGGCCGGCTGCGGCGGCGGCGGTGGCAACAGCGTGGCTTCGAGTACGGCAGCCAGGTACAGGTTGAGGTTTTGCTCGGCAATGCCCGGTAAACCGAACTTGAAGCGGATCATCTCGCCCTGCTCGGTGGTACGGAAACGCCCGGCCACCGAGCCCGGTGGCTGCGACAGGATCGCCGCATGGGCAGGCCCACCGCCACGGCCCACAGTGCCGCCGCGGCCATGGAACAGCAGCAGTTCGACCTGATGCTCGGCACAGATACGCACCAGGTTTTCCTGGGCACGGTACTGCGCCCAGGCCGCTGCCGTGGTCCCGGCGTCCTTGGCGGAGTCGGAGTAGCCGATCATGACCTCCTGCGGGCCGCGCAGCCCTGCACGGTAACCTGGCAGGCCCAGCAGGCGCTGCATCACCGGCCCGGCGTTGTCCAGGTCGGCGAGGGTTTCGAACAATGGCACCACGCGCATCGGCCGGGTCAGGCCAGCTTCCTTGAGCAGCAGTTGTACCGCCAACACATCCGAGGCAGCCCCGGCCATGGAGATGACGTAAGAGCCCAACGAGGCAGCAGGTGCACCCGCCACTACGCGGCAGGTGGCCAGCACCTCGGCCGTATCCGCCTGCGGCTTGAAGTGTGCCGGCAGCAGTGGCCGGCGGTTTTTCAGCTCGGCTTGGAGGAATTCGATGCGCTGCTCTTCATCCCAGTCGGCGTAGCGGCCCAGGCCCAGGTAATCGGTGATTTCGGTCAGGGCGTCACGGTGCCGGGCCGCGTCCTGGCGCACGTCGAGCCGGCCAAGGAACAGGCCGAATGTGACCGCGCGGCGCAAGCAGTCCAGCAGCGGCCCCTCGGCGATAACGCCCATGCCGCACGCGTGCAGGGACTGGTAGCACAGTTCCAGTGGGGCAATCAGGTCACGATTGTCGACCAGCACCTCGGCGCTGGGCGGCTGGCTGCTGTTCAACGCCGAGTGCGCCCAGGCACGCGTTGCGCGCAAGCGGTCGCGCAACTGCTTGAGCACCGCCCGGTAGGGTTCAGCGCTGTCGCCGGCCTGCTGGCGCAGGGCGGCGTTGGCCTGCTGCATGGACAACTCGGCGGCCAACGCATCGATGTCGCGCAGGAACAGGTCGGCAGCCATCCAGCGGGCCAGCAGCAGCACCTCGCGGGTCACCACGGCGGTCACGTTGGGGTTGCCGTCGCGGTCCCCGCCCATCCACGAGGCAAAGCGGATAGGGGCGGCCTCCAGCGGCAGGCGCAGCCCGGTGGCGTCCAACAAGGCCTTGTCGACCTTGCGCAGGTGGCTGGGGATGGCGTGCCATAACGAATGCTCGATCACGGCGAAGCCCCACTTGGCCTCGTCGACCGGGGTTGGCCGGGTGCGCCGGATTTCCTCGGTGTGCCAGGCCTCGGCGATCAACCGGCGCAGGCGTTCGCGCACGTGCTCGCGTTCTGCCGGGGTCAGGTCGCGGTGGTCCTGGGCAGCCAGCTGGCCGGCAATGGCATCGTACTTTTGAATCAGCGTGCGCCGCGCCACTTCGGTGGGGTGTGCCGTGAGCACCAGCTGGATATCCAGCTTCGCCAACTGCCGGGCCAGGGCATCATTGCTGTGCCCGGCCTGCTTCAGCCGCGCCAGCAACTCGGGCAGCACCCGCGCTTCGAACGGCTCGGGCTGGTCGGCATCGCGGCGGCGGATCAACTGGTACTGCTCGGCCATGTTGGCCAGGTTAAGGAACTGGTTGAAGGCCCTGGCCACGGGTAGCAGGTCTTCTTCGGCAAGGTCTGCCAGGGTCGAACTCAGTTGCTCCCCGGGGCCGCGACGGTCGGCCTTGGCGCTGTGGCGAATGGCTTCGATCTTCTGCAGGAATGCATCGCCATGCTGTTGGCGGATGGTTTCGCCCAGCAGTTCACCCAACACATGCACATCTTCACGCAAGCGCACATCGATATCGGTCATTGGCCCCTCTCTCCGTTGCATCCCTTCCAGGCTACACGCCCTTCCTGGGGGGCGGGCATGCCCGCGAAAAATCCAACGCGGTGGCTGGCACCGGCTTCACCGGTGTTCGCGGGCATGCCCGCTCCCACATTGGGGCGGTGACATTCACCCAAGAGTGCCCCCAGCCAAGCAGCGATGGCAAGCAGGGATCGGCCAAAGCCAACTAAAGTGAAGGTTGAGCACTCCCATGCCATGCAGCCTTCGAGGCGTAACCAGAGGTCATCATGAAAATCCGTGAACTCGCCCAGCACTGGGAACAGAATGCCGCCGGCACCTTGAGCCGTACCGGCCATGTCCTGCATCTGGACCTGGAGTCCGAAGCGCGCCTGGCCGCGCTGATCGACATGTACCCCAAACGTACCGCCGAGGAACTGCTCGGCGAACTGGTCGCGGCCGCGCTTGAAGAAGTGGAAGCCAGTTTTCCCTATGTGCCCGGTCGCCAGGTCATCGCCACCGATGAAGAAGGTGACCCGATGTATGAGGATGTGGGGCCGACACCGCGGTTTTTGTCGCTGTCGAAGCAGCATCTGCACAGCCTTACCACCGAGGGCAGTGAAGAGCCAGGGGCGTAGGCATTGCGCTGCCTTGATTGATCAGGCGCCGCCCGCGCGGCGCCTGATCTCGGGCAGCACATGCGCCGAGACGAACATTGGCCGCGCCGTCCGCCACCCGCTTCAATTGCCTCGGGCACTCTGCAAAAACCCTCCGCCGGGTCAGAAATTTTTCGGAACTATCCAAAAAAACTCTGAGTCACAGCTAATAGCCATCACGCTAAAACCCTGCACACCTGCCGTTGTGCACCGTTGATCCCAAGCGCGCGGACTTGTCAGGGAATGAGCGATGGACTGCTACGGACATCGTTATCAGGAGTGATCCAATGGAGCTGACCACCATGAAAACCCGCACTAGCAAACCGTCATCCACTCATGTGCGCGGGTTCAAGCTGGCCGCGCTGGCCCTGGGCAGTAGCCTGGTCCTGGCCGGCTGTGCGGGTAACCCGCCTACCGAGCAATATGCGGTTACCCAGTCCGCCGTGAATTCCGCTGTCAGCGCTGGCGGCACCGAGTTCGCCGCCGTGGAAATGAAAGCCGCGCAAGACAAGTTCAAGCAGGCTGAAATCGCCATGCACGACAAGAAGTACGACGAAGCCAAGCGCCTGGCCGAACAGGCCGAATGGGACGCACGCCTGGCTGAACGCAAGGCCCAGGCGGCCAAGGCTCAGAAGGCCGTGCAGGATGCCCGCCAGGGCGTTCAGGACGTACGTGAGGAAGGCCTGCGCAGCGCTCAGTGAGCCCTGCCCCGCCAACCTTAGCCTTCGCACACGATCAAAGGATGAACACTATGCGCAATTACGTCATGATTCCCGCCCTGCTGGCCCTGAGCGTCGGTCTTGCTGCGTGCTCGCACGACCCTAACGCCAACCTGGAAGCCGCCCGCACCAACTTCTCGGCCCTGCAGAGCGATCCACAGGCGAGCAAAGTCGCCGCGCTGGAAACCAAGGATGCCCAGGATTGGCTGAACAAGGCCGACAAGGCCTACATGGACCGTGAAGACGAGAAGAAAGTCGACCAGCTGGCCTACCTGACCAACCAGCGCGTCGAAGTGGCCAAGCAGACCATTGCCCTGCGCACTGCCGAGGGTGAGCTGAAGAACGCAGCCGCCCAGCGTGCCCAGGCCAAGCTGGATGCCCGCGATGCCCAGATCGCCAAGCTGCAGAACAGCCTGAACGCCAAGCAGACCGACCGCGGTACGCTGGTGACCTTCGGTGACGTGCTGTTCGACTTCAACAAGGCCGAGCTGAAAAGCAACGCCTACCCGAACATCACCAAACTGGCCCAGTTCCTTCAGGAAAACCCTGAGCGCAAGGTGATCGTAGAGGGCTACACCGACAGCGTCGGCTCGGCCAGCTACAACCAGAGCCTGTCCGAGCGCCGCGCCAACAGCGTACGCATGGCCCTGGTGCGCGCCGGCGTAGACCCAGCGCGCATCGTGGCCCAAGGCTACGGCAAGGAGTACCCGGTTGCGGACAACTCCAGCAACTCCGGGCGTGCACAGAACCGTCGTGTGGAGGTGACCATCTCCAACGACAACCAGCCGGTGCAGCCACGCTCCATGAGCCAGGCCAAGCAGTAATACTGGCCAGCTGACAGAGAAAGCCCCGCGATCGACGCGGGGCTTTTTTTTGCTTCGCTGCCGCTCACTGTACCTGCTGCGGCGTTTCCTCACCCATGCAGCGCACTGCACGCTTGCGGTTGTCCACCAGCACACCCGTCAGGCCTTTCTGCTGGGTATCGAACAGCACCAATACCCCGTCCACGCACTGCGCCACTTGCGGTGCCGGGTCCAGCGAAACCTTGTAATCCTCGCCGGGGACGGTCTTGAGCATGGTGTAATCCTGCAGCAACAGGGCATCCTCGGGTTTGGCGAAATGCAGGTAGCCGTAGTACCACAAGGCGCCCACCGTCACGATGATGCTGCCCACACCCGTCAGGATCAGCGGGATGGCGTTGCGTTCTTCACTCATTGGCTGTTCTTCTCGTCAGGGTAATCAGGCACTTCGGCGAGCCGCCGCAGGCCGTTGAAATGGCTAGGGTCATCGAGGAAGCGCAACATCACCTGGCGCCATGTAGGGTCGGCGAAGGTCTGCACATGGCCACCTCGGGTCAGTTGCAGCACCCGTGGCGGTGGCGCGTGCTGATACAGACGGATACCGTTTTCCAGCGGCACCAGGTCGTCATCGATGCTCTGGAAGAACAGCTTGGGCGGGCTGCGCAGTTGCTCGATCGAGCGGATCGCGCTGTCGCCGTCGGGCACCAGCCACGACAGTGGCACCTGCAATGGCCAGGTCATCCACGAGGTACTGAGGGCATAGCGCCCCACCGCCCGGTAGCTGGCCGGCACCCCGTCGAAAACCAGGGCAGCGAAGCGCTGGCGCTGCTCCGGGTGGCCTGCCAGGTAATGAATCGCCATGGCGCCGCCCAGGCTTTGCCCCAGCAACACCAGAGGCTTGCCCTTGGCCTCGGGCGCCTGGTCCAGCCAGGCCATGGCCGCGGCGATGTCCTGGTATACCTCTGGCAGGCTCGGTTTGCCCTCAGACAGGCCATAGCCGCGGTAGTCGACCATCAGCACCTGGTAACCCTGCTCCGGCAGCCAGTAGCTGCCACCCAGGTGCCCAGGCAGGTTGCCGCCGTTGCCGTGCAGGTGCAACACCGTACCCTTGACCTCGACACCCGGCTTGGCCGGCAGCCACCAGCCGTGCAGGCGAACGCCATCGGCAGTGGTCAGGGTGACATCACGGTACGCCAGCTTGGCCCGTTCAGGGGTGAACGCCTGCCCGCGCTCGGGGTAGAACAGCAGGCTGCTACAGCCGCCCAGGGCCAGCAGCACCAGCCCCAGCAGCAGCGGGCGGCAGGACTTAGAGAATATTCGCGTAGTCGGCTTCAATGCGATCCAGGCTCAGGTGGTTGAGGAAGTTGGAGAAGCACATCCAGGCCGACAGCGCGTTGAGGTCACGGAACTGTTCGGGCAAGTACTTGGGCGGCTCGACCAGCCCCTCCTCGACCAGTTGACGCAAAGTGCGCATGTCTTCCAGGGTGGTCTTGCCACAGAACAGCAGCGGTATCTGTTCGAGCTTGCCCTTCTTCACAGCCAACTGAATGTAGTTGTAAACCATGATGAAGCCCTTGAGGTAGGACAAGTCCTTGGTAAATGGCAGGCCGTTGGGCACCGAGCCGCGGAATACCCGGCTGGCGTTGCTGTAGCTTTGCCCCATCTCGAAGCCCTGCTCACGGAAGAAGCCGTACACCTGCATGAAGTCGGCGCCCTCCTCGACCATGTGGATGGCACGGGTGCGGTTGGTGAGCTTGCGCAGGCGGCTGGGGTAGGAGGCAAAGGCAATCACCTCCATGAGGATGGCCAGGCCTTCCTGGGTCACCGTCGACGAGGGCGGGCCCTTGGCCAGGAAGGTGCAGATCGGCTGGTTCAGGCCATTGAGCGTGGTGCCGACGTGCACCAGCCCTTCGTGCACTTCCAGCGCCCGCACGTCACGGGCATTGAACATGGCATCGGCGCGCACCTTGATATAGTCGGCACCGGCGGCGGCGTCAGCGACAATGCCGTCGGACTCGAATACACGGATGGTGCCTTCGGCTTCACCGAACACCGTGTTCAGGCGCCGCTGTAGGGTATCGACAGCCTCTTTGGCGGTCAGGTTCTTCGGTTCGTCCTTCAGGTCGCCGCGGCCATCGATGTTGTTCAGGTAGTCCGACAGCATCAGGCCGAGGTCGGCCAAGGTCGGGTCACCGGCATGAAAGGCGTCGGAAGCGGCGCCATACAACTCCTGGGAGATCAGGCCGAACTCCTCGGTGCCACGGGCTTCGAGCATGCGCACTACCATGCGGTACTCGCGGCACATGCGCTTCATGATCTGCCCAACGGGGTTGAACTGGCCTAGCTGGCGAATGATGTCGCGCTCGATCCCCTGAAACTCGGCCTTGACGGCGCTGGAGTCGAACGACAGGGGCCGCGACTGGTAATAGGCGCGGTCGACCGCTGGCGGCTCCTTGCCCTTGCCCTGCAGGAAGCCCTGCCGAATGCTGTCGTCCCACTTCACCGCATCCAGCACCCGAATCGGTGTTTGCGCCGCGACGATGCGGTCGGACAGGGCGCGGATGGTCTGCTGGTATTCGTCCACCGGGGACTCCTTTCTAGTACAGAAAACCTGTACCGGCCTCATCGCCGACAAGCCAGCTCCCACAGGTTTATCACTGCCTTGGAGCCCTGTGCTGTACCCGTGGGAGCTGGCTTGCCGGCGATGAAGCCAGCACGGTCATTTGCCGGACCGCTGGAACCGGGCCACTTCAACGAACAGGTCCGAGTTGGCCGGGTCGTCCAGGTACGCCAGCACCCGCGCCGACGGGCTGTCGATCAACACACCATCGCCGTTGCCTTCCGGCACCTCGGTACTGCGCCCGGTCAGTTCCTGTTTGTCCACTGCCTGCTGCACTTGCTCGACATCCAGGTTGTACAGCACTAGTTCCTTGCCATCGACGATATCGAAGCCGCCAATCAGGAAATTGCCGCCCAGGCGCTTGGGCACACCGGCCGACAGGTACCAGCGGTTACCGTGGCGCGACACCGTGAACATGTAGGCTTCCGGTGCCTTGCCTTTGGCCGTGGCGACCGCCTTGTAGGCATTGCCACTGCTGCGGGTGATGGTGAGCTTCAACGGCTCACCCCAGGCGTCCTTGCTGCTCCACTTGCCGAGCAAGGCCTTGGGCGCGGCCTGATTGCTGGGCAATGGCTCATGGAAGGTCACCAGACAACCGCCCAGCAGCAGGAATGACAAAGTCAACAACACCACACGCCAGGCTTTCATCAGGTTCTCCTTGAAAAGTCGGTCTCGCTCAGGCCGATGCCAGCACCAGTTGCAGGTATCGGGTAAGCATAGCGAGCATCTGCCCATCGGCTTGCGCGCTGGCATCCTTGAGCAGGCCCTGATATTCCATCTGCTCGATAATCGCCGTCAACATTTGGGCGTCCTGTTCCGGCTGCCGCGAACCGACCACCTGCAGCAATTGGCGGGTGCCGTGCAGCAGGATCTGCTCGTGCGCACAGACCAGTTCGGCCAGGCGCGGGCACAGCAGCGCCTCTTGGCGGAACGCCTGTTCGGCCATCAGGAAGTCGCGGCGGTTCAGCAGTTGGCGCTGCACGTAGTCGGCGGTCATGCGTGCCACTTCGTCAGCCAGCCGTGCCCGCGCCTGCGGGCTGCCATCCCCTTGGGCCAGCAGCTGGCGCAGCACAACTTCGGTGTTGGCCCACAGTTTGGCCATGTAGGCGGCGCTGCGTTCGACGTACTGGGCGAAGGTATCGGTGAGCAGGTCCTCGATGTCCTTGAAATAGTAGGTGGTGGCCGACAAAGGCACACCGGCCTCGGCAGCCACCGCCCGGTGACGCACGCCGCGAACGCCATCGCGCACGACAATGCGCATGGCAGCATCGAGAATCTGCTGGCGACGCTGTTCGCTGCCTTGGCGGGCAGCTTTGCGGCCTTGGTATTGCACGCTTTCGGCGACGGCGGTGGCGATGCCGGCGGCGCCCTGGTGAGGGGTGGCGGGTGTCATAGGGGACCTCACGGAAGAAGCGGCAAGCTACAAGCGGCAAGCCACCAGAAAAAGCGGAATGCACGCGGACTGCCGTTTCTTGTAGCTTGCCGCTTATGGCTTGCCGCTCGCAAAGAAAAGCCGCCTGAAAAGGCGGCTCGTTCAGCTCACTCAGGCCTGCGGGCGCATGTGCGGGAACAGGATCACATCGCGGATCGACGGCGAGTTGGTCAGCAGCATCACCAGGCGGTCGATACCAATGCCTTCACCCGCGGTCGGCGGCATGCCGTACTCCAGCGCGCGAACGAAGTCGGCGTCGTAGTGCATGGCTTCGTCGTCACCGGCGTCTTTCTCGGCTACCTGGGCCAGGAAGCGCTCGGCCTGGTCTTCGGCATCGTTGAGCTCGGAGTAGGCGTTGGCGATTTCGCGGCCACCGATGAACAGCTCGAAACGGTCGGTCACGGCCGGGTTGTCGTCGTTGCGACGGGCCAGCGGCGACACCTCGAACGGGTACTCGGTGATGAAGTGGGGCTGCTCCAGCTTGTGCTCGACCAGCTCTTCGAAAATCATCACCTGCAGCTTGCCCAGGCCTTCGTGGCCCAGCACCTTGGCACCGGCCTTCTTGGCGATGTCACGGGCGCGGTCGACGTCCTGCAGGTCGGCAGCGGTCAGCTCCGGGTTGTACTTGAGGATCGAGTCGAACACCGACAGGCGGGCGAACGGCTCGCCGAAGTGGAACACCTTGTCGCCGTACGGCACGTCGGTGCTGCCCAGAACCAGCTGCGCCAGCTCGCGGAACAGTTCCTCGGTGAGGTCCATGTTGTCGCGGTAGTCGGCGTAGGCCTGGTAGAACTCGAGCATGGTGAATTCCGGGTTGTGCCGGGTCGAAACACCTTCGTTACGGAAGTTGCGGTTGATCTCGAACACCTTCTCGAACCCGCCCACGACAAGCCGCTTGAGGTACAGCTCCGGTGCAATGCGCAGGAACATGGCCATGTCCAGGGCGTTGTGGTGGGTTTCGAACGGCTTGGCCGCAGCACCACCCGGGATGGTTTGCAGCATGGGCGTTTCGACTTCGAGGAAGTCACGCTCGATGAGGAACTTGCGAATGTGCGAGATCACCTGCGAGCGCACACGGAAGGTGTGGCGGGTTTCTTCGTTGACCATCAGGTCGACGTAGCGCTGGCGGTAGCGCTGCTCGGTATCGGTCAGGCCGTGGTGCTTGTCGGGCAGCGGGCGCAGCGACTTGGTCAGCAGGCGCACGTTGGTCATTTCGACGTACAGGTCGCCTTTGCCAGAGCGGGCCAGGGTGCCCTCGGCGCTGATGATGTCGCCCAAGTCCCAGGTTTTGACTGCGGCCAGGGTTTCTTCCGGCAGGGTCTTGCGGTTGACGTAGACCTGAATGCGGCCGGTCATGTCCTGGATCACCATGAACGAGCCACGGTTGAGCATGATGCGGCCCGCCACCTTGACCGGAATCGCGGCTGCTTCCAGCTCTTCCTTGGTCTTGTCCGCGTACTGCTTCTGCAGGTCGTTGCAGTAGCTGTCGCGACGGAAGTCATTGGGGAAGGCATTGCCCTTGGCACGCTCGGCGGCAAGTTTTTCCTTGCGCAGGGCGATCAGGGCATTCTCTTCCTGTTGCAGGTCTTGCGATTCGGTCTTGAGGTCGCTCATCTGGTCATTTTTTCCATCAGGTATTCGTTGCCCTTTTCGGGCAGGGCACGCGCCAGCGGCGGTTCGCCGATGGCGCGGCGGTGGAGTACGGCTTACAGGCCCTGCTTCAGGCTTGCTTCCAGGTACTGGTCGAGGTCGCCATCCAGCACCTTCTGGCAATCGCTACGTTCCACGCCGGTACGCAGGTCCTTGATACGCGAGTCATCCAGCACGTAGGAGCGGATCTGGTGGCCCCAGCCGATGTCCGACTTGCTGTCTTCCAACGCCTGCGAGGCGGCGTTGCGCTTTTGCATTTCCAGCTCGTACAACTTGGCCCGCAGCATTTTCATGGCGGTGTCCTTGTTGGCGTGCTGCGAACGTTCGTTCTGGCACGCCACCACGGTGTTGGTCGGTACGTGGGTGATACGTACGGCCGAGTCGGTGGTGTTGACGTGCTGGCCACCGGCACCGGAGGAACGGTAGGTGTCGATGCGCAGGTCGGACGGGTTGATCTCGATTTCGACCTTGTCGTCAATTTCTGGCGAAACGAACACCGCCGAGAACGAGGTGTGGCGACGGGCGCCGGAGTCGAACGGGCTCTTGCGCACCAGGCGGTGCACGCCGATTTCGGTGCGCAGCCAGCCAAAGGCGTACTCGCCCTTGATGTGCACGGTGGCGCCCTTGATACCGGCTACTTCACCTTCGGACAGTTCGATGATGGTGGCGTCGAAACCACGCTTGTCGGCCCAGCGCAGGTACATGCGCAGCAGGATGTTGGCCCAGTCCTGCGCCTCGGTACCGCCAGAGCCGGCCTGGATATCCAGGTAGGCGTTGTTCATGTCCATTTCGCCGCTGAACATGCGACGGAACTCAAGCTGAGCCAGGTTTTCTTCCAGGCCTTCCAGCTCGGTCACGACGTCGCCGACGGCGCCTTCGTCATTTTCCTCGACAGCCATGTCGAGCAAGTCCTGGCAGTCGCCCAGGCCGTTGGACAGCTTGTCCAGGGTCTCGACCACCTGTGCCAGCATGGCACGCTCGCGGCCCAGGGCCTGCGCGTACTCGGGCTTGTTCCAGACGTTGGGGTCTTCCAGCTCGCGGTTGACTTCGATCAGGCGGTCATGCTTGTGATCGTAGTCAAAGATACCCCCGAATTGACTGGGAACGCTCGGTGAGGTCCTTGATGGTGTTCAGGATCGGTTGGATTTCCATGGGCTGGCTACTCGCACGAATTCGGTGAAAAGCCTGCGAGTATAACCGAGTCCGCCGCAGGGCGGCAGACCCGCCGGGCGGTAGCCTGTACATGAGCTACCACGAGGGCCGGTGCTGTTATCGGCGCGTCAGGCAATGCCGACCTGGTTGCGCCCGCCATTCTTGGCCAGGTACAGGCCCTTGTCGGCCGCCGAGATCAGTTGCCGGCAATGGCTGCCGATACTCGGGGTCTGGGTGGCCAGGCCGATGCTCACGGTCAGGAACGCATCAGCCGCCGGTGCAGTGTGCGGGATACCCAGGCCATGCACGGTCTGGCGCAGCTTTTCGGCCACCAGCCGTGCCCCGCCAGGCGAGGTGTTGGGCAGCACCAGGGCGAATTCCTCGCCGCCGTAACGCGCGGGCAGGTCACTGGGCCGCGAGCAGGAGCCGCGGATCGACTCGGCCACCTGGCGCAGCGCCTCGTCACCGGCCAGGTGGCCAAAGCTGTCGTTGAAGGCCTTGAAGTAGTCCACGTCGATCATCAGCAGCGACAGTTGTTGCTGCTCGCGCATGGCCCGGCGCCACTCCAGTTCCAGGTATTCGTCGAAGTGCCGGCGATTGGACAGCCCGGTCAGGCCATCGGAGTTCATCAGCCGCTGCAGCATCAGGTTGGAATCCAGCAACTGCTGCTGGCTGACGCGCAGGGCGCGGTAGGCCTCGTCGCGCTGCAGCAGGGTCAGGTAGGAGCGCGAGTGGTAGCGAATACGCGCCACCAGTTCGATGGTGTCCGGCAGCTTGACCAGGTAATCATTGGCCCCGGCCGCAAACGCCGCGCTCTTGACCAGAGGGTCTTCCTTGGTGGAGAGCACGATGATCGGAATGTCCTGGGTCACCGGGTTGTTGCGGTACTCACGCACCAGGGTCAAACCGTCCAGGCCCGGCATGATCAGGTCCTGAAGGATGACCGTGGGCTTGATGCGCATGGCCTGGGCCACCGCCTGGTGGGGGTCGGCACAGAAGTGGAAGTCGATATTGTCCTGGTTGGCCAACCCTCGCCTCACGGCCTCGCCGATCATGGCCTGATCGTCGACCAGCAGTACCATTGCCGCGTTTTCGTTGGTGGTCGCGAAACCTTCGATCGGTAAATCATCCATACATGGTCACCCGATCACTACCGGCGTGGCGGCGTGATTCAATACGTGTCGTCATTTTCCAAAAATTTCCGTCAAGCGCCCGGCGATGCGGTCCAGCGGGCGAATTTCCACGGCAGCATCAATGGCTGCGGCGGCCTTGGGCATGCCGTACACCGCGCTGCTGGCCTGGTCCTGGGCAATGGTCAGGAAACCCTGCTGACGCATCAGCTTCAGGCCTTGGGCACCGTCGCGGCCCATGCCGGTGAGCAATACCCCCACCGCATCGCCGTGCCAGTGTTGGGCCACGCTCTCGAAAAACACATTGATCGACGGCCGGTAGATTTCATTCACCGGCTCGGCAGTGTAGGCCAGTTGGCCGTTCTGTAGCAGGCGGATATGGTGATTGGTGCCGGCCAGCAGCACCACGCCCGGCTGCGGCGGCTCGCCTTCACGGGCCAGCCGCACCTGCCGGTTGGCGGCGGTGCCGAGCCACTCGGCCATGCCTGCGGCAAATACCTGGTCCACATGCTGGACCAGCACGATGGCCGCCGCAAACGCCGGCGGCAAGCCCTTGAGCAACACCTCCAGGGCTGCCGGGCCACCGGCCGACGAACCAATCGCCACCAGGCCGCGACGCTGTGAAGCTTCGCGCAGCGGCAGCTCAACCGGGCGCGCAACCGGTGCACGCTGCTGGCCAATCAGCCAGCCGATATTGAGGATCTTGCGCAGCAGCGGGGCCGCCGCTTCGCGGGGATCACCCGCGCCCAGTGCCGGGGTGTCCACCACATCGAGCGCGCCATGGCCCATGGCTTCGAACACCCGGTGCACATTCTGCTTGCGGTCGACCGTGACGACGACGATGGCACATGGGGTTTCGGCCATGATCCGCCGGGTCGCCTCCACGCCGTCCATCACCGGCATGATCAGGTCCATGAGGATCAGGTCCGGAAGCTGCTCGGTACAACGCTGCACTGCCTCGGCGCCATTGCTGGCCACCCACACCAGCTCGTGCGCGGGCTCAAGGGCGACTGCACGGCGTAGGGCCTCGACCGCCATGGGCATGTCATTGACGATGGCGATCTTCATCCCTGAGCCCCTCCGATCAGTTCCACCACAGCATCCAGCAACGCGTCGTCGTGGAAACTGGCCTTTGCCAAATAGTAGTCGGCCCCAGCATCCAGGCCACGCCGCCGGTCTTCCTCACGGTCTTTGTAGGACACCACCATCACTGGCAAGCCTTGCAGGCGCTGGTCGCGCCGCACCAGGGTGACCAGTTCGATACCGTCCATGCGTGGCATGTCGATATCGGTGATCAGCAAATCGAAGTCTTCACTGCGCAAGGCGTTCCAGCCGTCCATGCCGTCTACCGCTACCGCCACGTCGTAGCCACGGTGGCTGAGCAGCTTGCGCTGCAGCTCGCGCACGGTCAGTGAATCGTCGACCACCAGGATGCGTTTGTGCGCCACCCCACGGGTGCCGCCGCTGCCGCGTTCGATACGCTCCAGGCTGCCGGTGCTCAGCAGTTTATCCACCGAGCGCAGCAGGTCTTCGACATCGACGATCAGCACCACTGAACCATCATCGAGCAAGGCACCCGAAGAAATGTCCTGCACCTTGCCCAGCCGTGGGTCGAGCGGCATCACCACCAGCACGCGTTCGCCTACCAGGCGCTCCACGGCCACACCGTACAGTTGCTCGCGCTCACGGATCACCACGACCCGCAGGCTGCTGCCGTCGCTTTGCCCCAGCGGGCGGTTGAGCAACTGGCTGGCCGCCACCAGGCCGATGTGCCGGCCCTCGTGCCAGAAGTGCTGGCGGCCTTCGATCTGCACGATCTGCTCGGCGGTGACGTCCAGGGTGCGCTCGATATGCGCCAGCGGAAAAGCGTAAGCCTCGCCACCGACCTCGACGACCAGGCTACGCACCACGGACAGGGTCAACGGCACCTGCAGATGGAAGCGGCAGCCCTGCCCTGGCTGCTGGCTCAGCTCGATCGAGCCGCGCAGTTCGCGAATCATGTGTTGCACCGCATCCAGCCCGACGCCGCGCCCGGACACTTCGGTCACCTTGTCGCGCAGGCTGAAGCCGGGCAGGAACAGGAATGTCAGCAGTTCCGCTTCGCTCATGCGCGCCACGGTGTCGGCCGGCGACAGGGCGCGCTCGACGATACTGCCGCGCAGGCGCTCCAGGTCGATACCGGCGCCATCGTCGATCAGCTCCAGGCTGAGCATGCCAGCCTGGTGCGAGGCACGCAGGCGCACCAGCCCTTCCGCTGGCTTGCCCGCCAGCAGGCGCCGTTCCGGAAGTTCGATGCCGTGGTCCACGGCATTGCGCAACAGGTGGGTCAATGGCGCTTCAAGCTTTTCCAGCACATCACGGTCGACCTGGGTTTTTTCGCCCTCCACCACCAGCCGTACCGGCTTGCCCAGCGAACGGCCGAGGTCTCGGACCATGCGACTCTGCCCGGCCAGTACATCGGCGAATGGCCGCATGCGGCAGGCCAGGGCCGTGTCGTACAGCAACTGCGCACGCTGACTGGCCTGCCAGCCGAACTCATCGAGGTCGGCGGCCTGCTGTTGCAGGATCTGCTGGGTCTCGACCAGCAGGCGCTGGGTTTGCGCCAAGGCTTCGAGCACTTCACTGTTCTGGCCGCTGTCTTCCAGCTGCATGCGCACGCCGTCGAGCGCCTGCATCCCTTGGCCGTGCATACGTTTGAGGCGCTGCAGGGTGGCCAGGTAAGGCTTCAGGCGCTGGGTCTCCACCAGCGACTTGCTGGACAGGTCGAGCAGGCTGTTCAGGCGGTCGGCAGTGACCCGTAACACCCGTTCGCCTGCATCGCCGACGCGCTTGCCCACCTTGCGTCGCAGCGCTGGCTCGGGCTCGGGCTCGGGCTCAGGCTCGGCGTCGGGATCTGACAGCTCACTGGGCAGCACCAACGGTGCCGGCGGCGGGCTGACCGACGGCGACGACGGCGATACGGCCACTGCCGCCACGGGCAGCGGCGGCACGCCGGCGCCGCCTGGGTCGAGCAGGCTGGCCATCTGCGCAAGAAACACCGGCAGGGTCGCCTGCGCTGCGCTGTCGCCCGGTGTGGCAATGCGCATCAGCAAGTCGGTCCCCTGCAACAGCGCATCGATATGCTCGGCATTCAACCTCAGGCGCCCCTCTTGGGCGGCTACCAGGCAATCCTCCATGACATGCGCGACGCTGACGCCCGCGTCCACGCCAACGATACGGGCGGCGCCCTTGAGCGAGTGGGCCGCGCGCATGCACGCCTCGAGCTGGTCAGCCTGGGTAGGGTTGCGCTCGAGTGCCATCAGGCCGGCGCTGAGCACCTGGGTCTGCGCTTCGGCCTCCAGGCTGAACAGCTCGAGCAACGAGGCGTCGCGCATTTGCTCTGGGGTCATGACAAGCTCCGCTGCACGGCAGCCAGTAAGTGTTGATCGTCCAGTACCCGCACGCTGCGCCCGCGCCATTGCAGCACCGCCGCGGTATAGCGGGTGGCGTCCTGGCCACTGCCCAGCAACAGCGGGTCGAGCCGGTGGATGCCGTCGATTTCCTCGACCGCCACCACCACCGGGCCGCCCTCGCTGGCCAGGATCAGCATGCGTGGCATCGCCCGGCCGCTGCGCTGCTCGGCAGCACCCAGCTGAACGCCCAGCAAGTCGGCCAATGACAGGCATGGCACCAGCGCCCCACGTACGTTGGCGACCCCCTGCAACACCCGCGAGCGCTGGTGCGGCAACGAATGCACGGCCTGCAACGGGGCGATTTCGGCCAGGCAGGCGGTCGCCAGCGCCAGCCATTCTTCACCCAGACGGAACAGCAACATGGATCGACCGGTGTGCTCTTGCAGCGGCTCACGCTCGGCCGCCGAGTGCTCCTGCGCCAATGCATAGCGGTCAAGCAGGCGGGTAGCCGCAGCGGCGTAGACTTCGCAGTTGCGGCAATGCACGTGCCGCTCCAGTAGCGGGCATTGCTTGTTGCCATGTACACCAATGCGGTTCCAGCAGTCGTCGATGAGCGCATCGTCATCGGCCAGCAGTTGCATCGCGGATTCACCGTTCACCGTTCAGACTCCCGCCCAGCCCGCGCCGCCCGCTCCTGCAGGCGCCGGGCCCCGGCCAGGTCACCCTGGGCCGCAAGCAGGGCCGCCAGGTGCAGCAACGCCTCGGGGTGTTGTGGCTCCAGATACAGCGCTTTGCGGTAGTGGGTCAGCGCTTGCTGTGCGTCGCCCTCGGTATCGCTGAGCAGCCCCAGCCAGTAATACACCTGCGCCGCCGGCGGGTACTGGCCCAGGTAGCGCTGGCATTCGTGGCGAGCCTGTGCGCTGGCGCCGGCATTGGCCAGCCGGGCGATGCCAGCCAGCAGTTCGCTGGGGCCCTCACCCGCAGCCTCGCGGGCCGGCGCTGGCCGGGCCACCACCGGCAGCGCACGCTGCGGCCGCGGCACCGGCAAGGCCGGCTGCGAATACCCGGCAGGCCCGGGCCCCGGCCAACTGCGCCTGGCAGGTGCTGCCGCTGCCGCTGCCGCCGGCGCAGGCGTGCTGCTGCCTGGGTCTCGTACGTAGGCAAACGACTGGGCGATCCCCAGCGGGCGCATGCCCAGGCGCGCCAACAGGCTGCCCTCGGCCGGACCGATGAACAGCACCCCCTGTGGGTGCAGCAGGCGCTTGAGCACTTCGAAGACGCGTTGCTGGGTCGGCACGTCGAAGTAGATCAGCAGGTTGCGACAGAACACGAAGTCATACAGGCCATCGCGGCTGGCCAGCAGCGGGTCGAGCACATTGCCTACCTGCAGGCTGACTTGCTGGCGTACCCGCTCGTGCAGGCGGTGGCCTTCGTCGACCACATCGAAGTAACGCTCGCGAAAACCCAGCTCGCTGCCGCGAAAGGCATTGCGGCCATACACGGCCTGCCCGGCCTTGGCCACCGAGCTGGGGCTGATGTCCATGCCATCGACCAGGAACGCCCCCGGCGCCATACCGGCATCAAACAAGGCCATGGCCAGCGAATAGGGCTCCTCGCCCGTCGAGCACGGCAGGCTGAGCAACCGCAGCGGCCGCGCGCCGTCCAGTTCGGCACGGCGCTTGTGCGCCAGGGCCGCCAGCGCGGTGAAGGACTCGGGGTACCGGAAGAACCAGGTCTCTGGCACGATCACCGCTTCGATCAGTGCCTGCTGCTCTTCACCGGACTGCTGCAGGCGCAGCCAGTAGTCGTCCAGATCGGCAGCGCCCACCGCTACGCTGCGCTGGCGCAGGGCACGCTCGACCATCGGCGTGCCGACAGACTCCACATCCAGGCCAATACGCTCACGCAAGAAACGGAAAAAACACTGTTCGGTCATGTCGGCCCCCCGGTCGGGCCCTGCGTGTACAGCAATGCGTGCACGGCGTCGGGCAGCAGGTCATTGACTTCGATGCGCTGCAGCATGCCAAGGGCATCCTGACGCACCGGCCCCAGGTAAGGGGCTTCGCCCGTGTCTACACCGTAGGGCTGGAACTCATCGGGCTGGCAGCGCAGGGTCTCGGTTGCCTGCTCCAGCACCAGCCCCAGCTGCAGCCCAGCCCGGTAGTGCACCAGTACCAGCCGGGTGCTGGTGCGCTGCGCCGCCGGCTGGCCGAAGCTGAGCGCGGCCAGGTCGATGACGGGTATGAGCAGGCCACGGTGGGCCAGAATACCCGCCACCCAGGCTGGCGCCCGGGCAATCGGCTTGAGTGGCCGAAGTGGCAGCACTTCGATCACCTCGTGCACGCTCAGGGCAAAGCGTTGTTCCCTGATACGGAACTGCAGGTACAGCGCCCCCTTGGCGTTGCCCGGCTGTGCGGCCGGCGCTTGCGTGTCGGTCATCGCGGTCAGACTTTGAAACGCGACACGCCGCCACGCAAGCCTGCGGCCACCTGGCTAAGCTCATCGATGGCAAAGCTGGCCTGGCGCAGCGACTCGACGGTCTGGGTGCTGGCATCACTGAGCTGGGCCAATGCCTGGTTGATCTGCTCGGCACCGGTGGCCTGGGCCTGCATGCCTTCGTTGACCATCAGCACGCGCGGTGCCAAGGCCTGTACCTGGTGAATGATCTGGCTCAGTTGCTCGCCGACCTGCTGCACTTCGAACATGCCCCGGCGCACTTCTTCGGAAAACTTGTCCATGCCCATGACCCCGGCCGACACCGCCGACTGGATCTCACGCACCATCTGCTCGATATCGTAAGTGGCCACCGCGGTCTGGTCGGCCAGGCGCCGCACCTCGGTGGCGACCACGGCAAAGCCACGGCCATACTCGCCAGCCTTTTCCGCCTCGATGGCGGCGTTGAGCGACAACAGGTTGGTCTGGTCGGCCACCTTGACGATCGTCACGACCATCTGGGTAATATTGCTGGCTTTTTCGTTGAGGATGCCCAGCTTGGCGTTGACCAGGTCGGCGGCGCCCATCACCTGGTGCATGGTCTCTTCCATGCGGGCCAGGCCCTGCTGGCCGGAGCCGGCCAGGCTGGAGGCCTGGTCGGCGGCCGAAGTGACTTCAGTCATGGTACGCACCAGGTCACGCGAAGTGGCGGCAATTTCCCGCGAGGTGGCGCCGATTTCCGTGGTGGTGGCTGCGGTTTCGGTGGCAGTGGCCTGCTGCTGCTTGGACGTGGCGGCGATCTCGGTAACCGACGTGGTGACCTGCACCGACGAGCGCTGGGCCTGGGCCACCAGGTTCGCCAGCGCTTCGGCCATTTCGTTGAAGCCGCTCTCGATGGCGCCGAACTCATCCTTGCGTTCCAGGCTCAGGCGCACGCTCAGGTCACCCGAACGCAGCTTGTCGAGAGCGTGGACGATACGCTGCATGGGCGCGGTGATGGCGCGCATCAGCAACAGGCCGCACACCCCGGCCGCGACAATGGCCAGCAACAGCGAGACGATCATGCTGCCCTTGGCGGTGGTCACGGCACTGACGATATCGCGGGTGGCGGCATCAGCGGAGGCGCGGTTGTTCTCGATGACATCGTTCAGGTGCTTGCGACCGTCGACCCAGGCGGGTGTGAGTACGTCGTTGATCAGGCGCTGGGCTTCGGCGTAGTTGCGCTGACGGTAGGCATCCAGCACCTGGCCGACAATCTTCATGTAGTTTTCTTCAAGCTGCACGAAGCTGTCGAAGCGGGCCTGGTCGTCATGGCTCTGGATGGTGCTCTGGTAACTGGCCATGAATTGCTTCAGCCGGTCTTCGAAACTCTTGAACAGTTCCATGTCGGCCGAGGTGATTTCCCGGTGGTTGGACAGCCCGACCAACTGTTGGCTGGTGACGTAGCTGTCGACCCAGGCGCTGCGGATCATCGAGCTGTAGTAGACCCCGGGAATGCTGTCTGTACCTACGGCGGCTTCGGCGGTTTCGATGGCGGCCAACCGCGAGTAGGCGGCCACGATCATCAGCAGCATGATGGCGATGATCACGGCGAAACTTGCCAGGATCCGTTGGCGCAACGTCCAGTTCTTCACATTCAGCCCTCAGGAATTCACAACGAGCGGGAAAATCGCCGAAGTATAGCCTAGAGGCCTTACGCTTTTGCGGGTGAAATGTGGGGTAACCTGGCATCCCCGCTAATGGACGGGGCCCATCATGGAAAAGTCGCTTCGTTTGTGGGAGCGGCCTTGTGTCGCGAAAGGGCCGCGCAGCGGCCCCGGCATTTCATGCGGCGAAGCTAAAATCTTTGGGGCTGCTGCGCAGCCCTTTCGCGACACAAGGCCGCTCCCACAAGGACCGCGTCGCTTACTGGCCTGCGGCTAACCGCACCTGGCTCTCCAACTCCTGGCGCAAACCCGGGTCCAGACGCAACTGGCGGGCCAGCTCATCGAGGTAGGCGCGCTCCATGAAGTTTTCCTGGTCGACCATCATCATGCTGGCCAGGTACATCTCGGCAGCCATCTCGGGCGTCTGTGCGGCGCGGGCGACTTCAGCCGGGTCCAGCGGCTTGTTCAGTTCGGCGTGCAGCCAATGCTGCAACTCGCGGTCGCTGTCCAGGCGGGTGAACTCACCTTCGATCAGCGCCCGTTCGCGTTCGTCGATATGGCCGTCGGACTTGGCCGCAGCCACCAGCGCCCGCAACACCGCCTGGCTGTGCTGCTCGACCTGGGCCGGCGGCAAGCGGTCGACCGTCTGCGGCTCGCTGGCAGCCACCTGCTGGCGCGCCTGCCAGTTGCCGTAGGCCTTGTAGGCCAGCACCCCGAGTGCCGCAAGGCCACCATAGGTCAGGGCCTTGCCCCCATATTTGCGCGCCTTCTTGTTGCCCAGCAGCACGCCCAGTGCGCCACCGCCCAGCAAGCCACCACCGGCCCCGGACAACAGGCCGCCAAGCCCGCTGGCGCCAGCGCCGGGTTTGCCGGAAGCAGACGATTTGTTCAGCAACTCCTGGCCAGATTTGAGCAGTTGGTCCAGCAAGCCACGGGTGTTCATGTGCAAGTCTCCAGGCATGGGAAGTCGTCCGCCAGATTAAGGCCTGCCCGGTAAAGGACCATGCGCGGATTTGCTTCTGGATGTTGCATTGACTGGCAAAAAGCCAACTAGACTCGACCACTGCCGCGACCACAATCTCCAACAAGAGGGAACACCCATGCCCGTGCACAAGACCGCATTGCTCGGCGCCACCACCTGTGCCGTGCTGGCCAGTACCGGCCTGCTGGCCGCCGAACCGCCCAAGGCCCTGGGGCCTGGCGAAGGGCGCCTGGACATCGTCGCCTGGCCCGGCTACATCGAGCGCGGTGAAAGCGACAAGGCGTATGACTGGGTGACCGGCTTCGAACAGCAAACCGGCTGCAAGGTCAGCGTGAAAACCGCTGCCACCTCGGACGAAATGGTCAGCCTGATGGCCAAGGGGGGCTACGACCTGGTTACCGCCTCGGGCGATGCCTCGTTACGGCTGATCGCCGGCAAACGGGTGCAACCGATCAACACCGCCTTGATCCCCAACTGGAAAAACATCGACCCGCGCCTGCAGAACGGTGGCTGGTATGTGGTCGACAAACAGGTCTATGGCACCCCGTACCAATGGGGGCCGAACGTGCTGCTGTACAACACCAACACGTTCAAGCAGGCACCGACCAGCTGGGGCGTGGTGTTCGTGCCGCAGGACCTGCCCGATGGCAAGCCGAACAAAGGCCGCGTACAGGCGTATGACGGGCCGATCTACATCGCGGACGCGGCGCTGTATCTGAAGTCGGCCAAGCCCGAACTGGGCATCCAGGACCCGTATGAACTGACCGAAACGCAATACCAGGCGGTGCTCGAACTGCTGCGCCAGCAGCAACCGCTGATCCATCGCTACTGGCACGACGCCACAGTGCAGATGAGCGACGTGAAAAACGAAGGCGTGGTCGCCTCCAGTTCGTGGGGCTACATGGTCAATGGCCTGAAGGCCGAGCACCAGCCCGTGGCGTCGACCATCCCCAAGGAGGGCGCTACCGGCTGGGCCGATACCACCATGCTGCACACCGATGCCAAGCACCCCAACTGCGCCTACCAATGGATGGACTGGTCGCTGCAGCCGAAGGTCCAGGGTGACGTGGCCGCCTGGTTCGGGTCGTTGCCCGCGGTGCCGGCAGCCTGCAGTGGCAGCGAGTTGCTCGGCGCCGAGGGTTGCAAGACCAACGGCTTCGACAACTTCGACAAGATCGCCTTCTGGAAAACCCCGCAGGCCCAGGGTGGCAAGTTCGTGCCCTACAGCCGCTGGACTCAAGACTACATTGCCATCATGGGTGGGCGCTGAGGGTTTCTCCGCCTGTTCCGGCCCTGTGGTGTGATCCCTGTGGGGCCGGCTTGCCGGGGACAGGGCCGATACAGGCAAGACAAGTACAACAGAGAACCGCGTATGCCCCTAGCCGTCCAGTTCACCCAGGTTTCCCGTAGCTTCGGCGAGGTCAAGGCCGTAGACCAGGTCAGCATCGACATCAGCGATGGGGAGTTCTTCTCCATGCTCGGCCCGTCCGGCTCCGGCAAGACAACCTGCCTGCGCCTGATCGCCGGCTTCGAGCAGCCAAGCAGCGGCTCGATCCGTATCCACGGCCTGGAAGCTGCCGGCGTGCCGCCCTACCAGCGTGACGTCAATACCGTGTTCCAGGACTACGCGTTGTTCCCGCACATGAACGTGCTCGACAACATCGCCTATGGCTTGAAAGTGAAAGGCGTGGCCAAGGCCGAACGCCACAGCCGTGCCGAGCAAGCCCTGGCCATGGTGGCCCTGGCCGGCTACGGCGCGCGCAAGCCGGCGCAGCTTTCGGGTGGCCAGCGCCAGCGTGTGGCCCTGGCGCGGGCACTGGTCAACCGGCCCCGTGTGCTGCTGCTGGACGAGCCGCTGGGCGCGTTGGACCTCAAGCTGCGCGAACAGATGCAGGGCGAGCTGAAGAAGCTGCAACGCCAGCTAGGCATCACCTTCATCTTCGTCACCCATGACCAGACCGAGGCGCTGTCGATGTCGGACCGGGTCGCGGTGTTCAACCGCGGCCGCATCGAACAGGTCGACACCCCGCGCAATCTTTACATGAAACCCGCCACCACCTTCGTCGCTGAATTCGTCGGCACGTCCAACGTGGTGCGTGGCGAATTGGCGAGGGCGCTCAACGGCCACCCGGCGCCGTTTTCCATCCGCCCTGAGCACATCCGCCTGGGCGACCCGGTGGTCACCAGCCACGAGGTCCAGGTCAGCGGCCTGCTGCGCGATGTGCAGTACCAGGGCAGCGCCACCCGTTACGAGTTGCAACTGGACAATGGCCAACTGTTGGCGGTAACCCAGGCCAACGACCGCTGGCAGGCACAGCCCCAGGCCTGGCAACCCGGGCAGCGGGTGCAGGCGCACTGGCCGCGCGAGGCGATGACCGTGCTGCAGGAAAGCGCTGGGCCATTGCCATGAGCGCGCTCCGAGGCCTGGCCGATGTGTTGTACCGGCGCCCCAACCTGTACCTGGCCCTACTGCTGATCCCGCCACTGACCTGGTTCGGCGCCATCTACCTGGGCTCGTTGCTGAACCTGTTGTGGCAGGGTTTCTACACCTTCGACGACTTCACCATGGCGGTCACCCCGGACCTGACCCTGGGCAACTTCGCCGCGCTGTTCAACCCGTCGAACTTCGACATCATCCTGCGGACCCTGGGCATGGCGGTGGCGGTGTCACTGGCCAGCGCGGTACTGGCGTTTCCCATCGCCTACTACATGGCGCGCTACACACGCGGCAAGACCAAGGCATTTTTCTATATCGCCGTGATGATGCCCATGTGGGCCAGCTACATCGTCAAGACCTACGCCTGGACCCTGCTGCTGGCCAAGGGTGGGGTGGCCCAGTGGTTCGTCCACCAGCTGCACCTGGACGCCCTGCTGCAAGCCGTGCTGACGGTGCCGGGCGTGGGCGGCAGCACGCTGTCGACCTCGCACCTGGGGCGCTTCATGGTGTTCGTGTACATCTGGCTGCCATTCATGATCCTGCCGATCCAGGCCTCGCTGGAGCGCTTGCCGCCGTCGCTGTTGCAGGCCTCGGCAGACCTTGGCGCACGCCCCGGGCAAACCTTCATGCAGGTGATACTGCCGCTGTCGATTCCCGGTATCGCCGCCGGCTCGATCTTCACCTTCTCGCTTACCCTCGGCGACTTCATCGTGCCGCAGCTGGTGGGCCCACCCGGCTACTTCATCGGCAGCATGGTCTATGCCCAGCAAGGGGCGATCGGCAACATGCCGATGGCGGCGGCATTTACCTTGGTGCCGATCGTGCTGATTGCGCTGTACCTGTCGATCGTCAAGCGCCTGGGGGCCTTCGATGCACTCTGAACAAGCCTCTGTAGGGTTGCGCCTGGCGGCCTGGGGCGGGCTGTTGTTTCTGCATTTCCCGATCCTGATCATCTTCCTGTACGCCTTCAACACCGAAGACGCAGCATTCAGTTTCCCGCCCACGGGGTTTACCCTGAAGTGGTTTGCCGTGGCCTTCGCCCGCACCGATGTGCTGGACGCGATCAAGCTGTCGTTGCAGGTCGCCTGCCTGGCGACCCTGATCGCCCTGGTGCTCGGCACACTGGCATCGGCCGCACTGTACCGGCGCAGCTTTTTCGGCAAAGAGGCCATATCGCTGATGCTGATCCTGCCCATCGCCCTGCCCGGCATCATCACCGGCATCGCCCTGCTCTCGGCGTTCAAGACCTTGGGCGTGGAGCCCGGGGTGTTCACCATCGTGGTCGGCCATGCCACATTCTGCGTGGTGATCGTCTACAACAATGTGATCGCCCGCCTGCGGCGCACCTCGCACAGCCTGATCGAGGCCTCCATGGACCTGGGTGCCGATGGCTGGCAGACCTTTCGCTACATCATCCTGCCCAACCTCGGCTCGGCACTGCTGGCCGGCGGTATGCTGGCCTTTGCCCTGTCGTTCGATGAGATCATTGTCACGACCTTCACCGCCGGCCACGAACGCACCCTGCCGATCTGGCTGCTCAACCAGCTCAGCCGGCCGCGCGACGTGCCGGTGACCAATGTGGTAGCCATGCTGGTGATGTTGGTGACCATGCTGCCGATCCTTGGCGCCTATTACCTGACCCGTGGCGGCGACAGCGTTGCGGGCAGTGGCAAATGACCCTGGAGGAGTACCCGATGCAAACGCAGATGCTGATCAATGGCCAACTGGTCGCCGGCCAAGGCCCGACCTGGACCGTGCTCGACCCGGCGCTGGGCACCGCCCTGGCGCAGCTCAACGAAGCCAGCGAAGCCCAGGTGGACAGCGCCGTGCGTGCCGCTGACCATGCGTTCGACAGCTGGTCGCAAACCAGCCCCAAGGACCGCGCCCAGGCGTTGTTGAACCTGGCAGACGCCATTGAGGCGCATGGCGATGAACTGGCTCGGCTGGAATCGCAGAACTGCGGCAAACCCTTGAGTGCCGCGCGCAACGACGAAATTCCGGCGATTGCCGACGTGTTTCGTTTTTTCGCCGGTGCGGCGCGCTGCCTGGGCGGCTCGGCGGCAGGTGAATACCTGCCGGGTCACACGTCGATGATCCGTCGCGACCCCTTGGGCGTGGTGGCCTCGATTGCACCGTGGAACTACCCGCTGATGATGCTGGCCTGGAAGATCGCCCCGGCCCTGGCGGCCGGCAACACGGTGGTGATCAAACCCTCCGAGCTGACCCCGTTGACCGCCTTGCGCCTGGGGGAACTGGCCAAGGACCTGCTGCCGGCCGGGGTGCTCAACATTTTGTTTGGCCGTGGCCAGACGGTCGGCAACCCACTGGTTACGCACCCCAAGGTCCGCATGGTGTCGCTGACAGGCTCGATCCCCACCGGCGCCCATATCATCAGCGCCACCGCCGACAGCGTGAAGCGCATGCACATGGAGCTGGGCGGCAAGGCGCCAGTCCTGGTATTCGATGATGCCGACATCGATGCCGCGATCGAGGGTATTCGCACCTTCGGTTTCTACAACGCCGGCCAGGACTGCACGGCGGCTTGCCGCCTGTATGTGCAGGCCGGTATCTATGAGCGCTTCGTCGAGCGCCTGGGGGAAGCGGTAGCCAGCATCAAGCCCGGCCTGCAGGAGGCCGAGGGCACCGAGCTGGGGCCGCTGATCAGCGCCCAGCACCGCGACAAGGTCGCCGGCCTGGTACAGCGTGCCGTCGCCCAGCCGCACATTCGCCTGGTGACCGGTGGCAAGGCAATCGAGGGCGATGGGTACTTTTTCGAGCCGACGGTGCTGGCCGACGCCCTGCAGGATGATGAGATCGTGCGCAACGAAGTGTTCGGCCCGGTGGTGTCGGTAACCCGTTTCAGCGACGAAGCGCAGGCGCTGGAATGGGCCAACGACTCCAACTATGGCCTGGCCTCCTCGGTCTGGACCCGCGACACCGGCCGCGCCCACCGCCTGGCCGCACGCCTGCAATATGGCTGCACCTGGGTGAACACCCATTTCATGCTGGTCAGTGAAATGCCCCATGGCGGGCAGAAACACTCGGGGTATGGCAAGGACATGTCGATGTATGGGCTGGAGGACTACACCTGTGTGCGGCATGTGATGATCAAGCATTGATTATCATGCTCGGTCACGCTGGGTCCGCTCAACCGCGTTCAAGGTAGGTGCAACTGTCTTTCCCAAAATGTGAAAAGCCTGCGCGATTCATTGTGGGAGCGGGCTTGCTCGCGAAGCAGGCGACGCGGTGTCTGGCACCGGCTGCGCCGGTGTTCGCGGGCACGCCCGCTCCCACAAGTGGAACGGTGAATGACAGCTTCTGCTCCTACTCGTGCTCCAGGTTCTAATCCTCTCTCAAGACACAAGCGGCCTTGTGTCGCGATGGGGCGCGCAGTGCCCCAGGTATTTTTCGTGGTTAGACTGAGGCCCTGTGGCCACACAAGGCCGCGCCTTCAGAATCAGTCGCGCAGATCCGACTCATGAATCGGGTTGGCCCGGCTGGTAGCGCGCTGGTACTGCGCCGGCCAGGTGGCCTTGTTACCGCCCAGGTCGTCGTCGGCATGCAGCGGCCAGTAAGGGTCGCGCAGCAGTTCGCGGGCAAGGAAGATGAGGTCGGCCTGGCCGGTACGCAGGATATGCTCGGCCTGCGCAGGTTCGGTGATCATGCCCACGGTGCCGGTGGCAATTTCTGACTCGTTGCGCACGCGCTCGGCGAAACGGGTCTGGTAGCCGGGGCCGGTGGGTATTTCGGCGTTGACCGAAGTGCCGCCAGAGGACACGTCGATCAAATCGACGCCCAGGTTACGCAGGCGCCGGGCCAGTTCGACGGTTTCATCCGGGTTCCAGCCGTCTTCTACCCAATCGGTTGCCGATACCCGCACGAACAGGGGCAATTCGGCAGGCCATACCTTGCGCACCGCTTCCACCACCTGCAGGGTCAGGCGGATGCGGTTTTCGAAGCAACTGCCGTATTCGTCACGCCGCTGGTTGCTCAGCGGTGACAGGAACTGGTGCAGCAGGTAGCCATGGGCGGCGTGAACCTCGAGCACTTTGAAGCCGGCCTGCAACGCGCGCTCGGCCGAGGCAACGAAGGCACCGACCACCTCCTGGATATCGCCCAAGGTCAGCTCGCGTGGCATTGTATGTTGCGGGTCGAAGGCAATCTTCGAGGGCCCCACCGGCTGCCAGCCACCCTCCTCGGGTTTGACGCTACCGTGCTTGCCCAGCCAGGGGCGGTAGGTACTGGCCTTGCGCCCGGCGTGCGCCAGCTGGATGCCGGGCACGGCGCCCTGGGCGGTGATGAAGCGGGTGATGCGTTGCAGCGGGGCGATCTGTGCGTCCTCCCACAACCCAAGGTCTTCGGCGGTGATGCGGCCATCGGCGGTAACCGCCACGGCCTCGGTGATCACCAGGCCCGCGCCACCCACTGCGCGGCTGCCCAGGTGAACGAGGTGCCAGTCGTTGGCCAGGCCATCGGCTGCAGAATACTGGCACATCGGCGAAACGGCGATGCGGTTGGGCAACGTCAGTTGACGCAGGGTGTAAGGCTCGAGCAGCAGGCTCATGAGGGCACCTCCCAAGAACTCCAATGGTGATCCGGCCCGGACACTCAATAGCACGTCCCTGGCCTGGGTCCGGTCATACTTCAGACTAGACCAGAATGCCTGGGGGGAAGGTTCCATGGGATTTTGGGCAAGTTGTTTACAGACGCCTGTGGCCGGCCGCTTGGGCCTTGTAGGAGCGGCCTTGTGTCGCGATGGGCTGCAAGGCAGCGCCGGCAATTTGTGCAGCTGTGCTGAAAGCCTGGACTTGTGCATATGTGCTGACAACCTGGGGCTGCTTTGCAGCCCATCGCGACACAAGGCCGCTCCTACAGGGTTGCAGTCAACGCGGCTCCATGTGGGCAATCATCAACTGCACACTTTCATTGCCCCGAAACTCGTTCACATCCAGCTTGTACGCCAACTCGACCCAGCGCACCGTCGGGTTCGGCCATACGTCGCGGTCGATGCCGAAGGCAATGCCATCCAGCCGCACCGAGCCACACTCGCTCTTCAGCACCACTTTCAAGTGCCGTTCGCCCACCACGCGCTGCTCCACCAACTGGAACACGCCATGAAACAGCGGCTCAGGGAAATGCTGGCCCCATGGCCCGGCATTGCGTAGCGCCTTGGCCAGATCGAGGTGGAATTCTTCCACCGCCAGGCTGCCGTCGGACAGCAGGCGCCCGGTCAGGTCGTCTTCACGCAGCTGCCGCCGTACCTCTTCGTCGAAGGCCTCGGCAAAGGCCGGGAAATTTGCCTCTGGCAACGACAAGCCAGCGGCCATGGCGTGGCCGCCGAACTTGCTGATCAATTGCGGGTGGCGCGCCGCCACGGCATCCAGCGCATCGCGAATATGGAACCCTGGCACAGAACGCGCCGAGCCCTTCAGCATGCCAGCGCCTGCATCGGCGAAGGCAATGGTCGGCCGGTGGTAACGCTCCTTCAGCCGCGACGCCAGAATACCGATCACGCCCTGGTGCCAGTCGGCATCGAACAGGCACAAGCCGTAAGGCATCGACTCGACCGGCAGGTCCTTGAGCTGGGCCAGCGCCTCGCGCTGCATGCCTTGCTCGATGGACTTGCGGTCCTGGTTCAGGTCATCCAGCTGCTGCGCCATGTCCTGGGCCAGCGCCGGGTCTTCGCACAGCAGGCATTCGATGCCCAGGCTCATGTCGTCCAGGCGCCCGGCTGCATTCAGGCGTGGGCCAAGAATGAAACCCAGGTCGGTGGAGGTGATGCGCCGGTGATCGCGGCGGGCCACCTCAAGAATGGCCTTCAAGCCCGGGCGGGCACGGCCGGCACGGATGCGCTCCAGGCCCTGGTGCACCAGGATGCGGTTGTTGGCATCCAGCGGCACCACATCGGCCACGCTGCCCAGGGCGACCAGGTCGAGCAGTTCACCAATGTTCGGCTGGGGTTGTGTCGCGTAGCGGCCCAGGCTGCGCAACCGCGCGCGCAGGGCCATCAGCACATAGAAGATGACTCCGACCCCGGCCAGCGCCTTGCTCGGGAAGCTGCAACCCGGCTGGTTGGGGTTGATGATGGCGTCGGCATCGGGCAGTTGTTCGCCTGGCAAGTGATGGTCGGTCACCAGCACTTTCAGCCCAGCGGCCTTGGCAGCGGCCACCCCGTCGACGCTGGAAATGCCGTTGTCCACGGTAATCAGCAACTGCGGCTGGCGCTGCAGGGCAACTTCGACGATTTCAGGCGTCAGGCCGTAACCGTATTCAAAACGGTTGGGCACCAGGTAATCGACATGGGCTGCCCCCAACAAACGCAAGCCCAGCACCCCAACCGTACTTGCGGTGGCACCGTCGGCGTCGAAGTCGCCGACAATGAGAATGCGCTGGCGCTGGTCTATGGCAGCGACCAGCAGGTCGACGCCGGCCTCGATGCCCTTGAGCTGCTGATACGGCAGCAGCCGCGCAAGGCTTTTGTCCAGTTCGGCCTCGCTTTGCACGCCGCGTGCGGCATACAAACGGGTGAGCAAGGGTGGCAGGTTACCCAGAAAAGGCAGGGTCGCAGGCAGGGGGCGAGGTTCGATACGCATGGGTTGCTTCAGCCACGCTCACCCAGTAGCCACTGCAGTTGCACTTCGTGCTGGCCACGGTCGTCGGTAACGAAGACCGTACCTTCGCTGATCATCACATCCCACTTGATGGCGCGCGGCATGTCGGCGGCCAGGGTTTCCAGCACCTCCTGCGGCACTGCGGCGATGTTCAGGTTCTTGAGGTTCTTGACCGCGCTGACCACCTTGCCTTCCCACACGCGCAGGCTGCCATAGGCCAGCAGGCTGGTGCGTTCGGTGCGCCGCGAGCACCAGGTCAGGCGCTCGGCATCGGGTTGGCCCACTTCGATCCAGTGCAGCACGCGGTCGTCCAGGCTCTTTTCCCACAGTGCCGGCTCATCTACATCCGACAGGCCACGGCCGAACGACAGGTTCTCGTTGTACCAGAGCGCGTAGGCCAACAACCGCACCGCCATGCGCTCTTCGGTTTCCGAAGGGTGGCGCGCGATGGTCTGCTTGACGCTTTGGTAGACGTTACGGTCAAGATCGGTGAGATTCAGTTCGAACTTGTAGGTGGTGGACGGCTGGGCCATGGTCGACGGGCTTCGTGCAAAAGAAAAGTCGCACAGTCTAACCCATCCGCACTCGCCATGCGCCGCAGCAGTACCCCGCGCAACCGCCGTGTGATAAAACCACCGCTCTGCCCAACTGCCACGGATGCCCCATGTCGACGCCCAGCAAACCCCTCGCCGGCCTCAAAGTTGTCGAACTCGGCACACTGATCGCCGGGCCATTCGCCTCGCGCATCTGCGCCGAATTCGGTGCCGAGGTGGTCAAGGTCGAGTCGCCCGATGGCGGCGACCCGCTGCGCAAGTGGCGCAAGCTGTACGAAGGCACCTCCCTGTGGTGGTTCGTGCAGGCGCGCAACAAGCAGTCGCTGACCCTCAACCTGAAGCACCCCGAAGGCCGCGAGGTATTGCAAAGGCTGCTGGCCGACGCCGACATCCTGATCGAGAACTTCCGCCCGGGCGTGCTCGAAAAGCTTGGCCTGGGCTGGGATGTGCTGCATGCGCTCAACCCTGGGCTGGTCATGGTGCGCCTGTCGGGCTTTGGCCAGACCGGGCCAATGAAGGACCAACCAGGTTTTGGTGCCGTAGGCGAGTCGATGGGCGGCCTGCGCTACATCACCGGCTTCGACGACCGGCCACCGGTGCGCACCGGCATTTCGATCGGCGACTCGATCGCCGCCTTGTGGGGCGTTATCGGTGCGCTGATGGCGCTGCGCCACCGGGAGGTCAACGGCGGCCAGGGCCAGGTGGTGGACGTAGCGCTGTACGAAGCCATCTTCGCCATGATGGAAAGCATGGTCCCGGAATTCGATGTATTCGGTTTTATCCGTGAACGCACCGGCAACATCATGCCCGGCATTACCCCCTCCTCCATCCACACCAGCGCCGACGGCAAGCATGTACAGATCGGCGCCAACGGCGATGCAATCTTCAAGCGCTTCATGCAGGCCATCGGGCGTGCCGACCTGGCTGACGACCCAAGCTTGGCCAGCAACGATGGCCGCGACCTTCGCCGGGATGAGCTGTACGGGGTGATCGACCGCTGGGCCAACAGCCTGCCACTGGAAACGCTGATGCAGGTGCTGACCGCCGCCGAGGTCCCGGCCAGCCGGATCTACTCCGCCGAGGACATGTTCAGCGACCCGCAGTACCTGGCTCGGGAAATGTTCCTGCAGGCCAAGCTGCCCGACGGCAAGCCATTCAAGATGCCTGGCATCGTGCCCAAGCTGTCGGAAACCCCAGGTTCCAGCGAATGGGTGGGCCCGGCCCTTGGCGAGCACACCGAGGCACTGCTGGCCAGCCTTGGCTATGACGCGGCGGCGATCGCCAGCCTGCGCGCCGCAGGCACGGTCTGAACCAGGCGCAGCCCGGCCGCATGCGCGCCGCCCGCCGCCTACGCCCGCTGGTCCTGCTTTGCGGGCTGATGGCCGCATTGCTGCTGCACCCTGCCAGTGCCAAGGAACGCCTGTTCTGGCTGGTGCGTGACCTGCCGCCATTCACCATTTTCGACGGCCCGGAGCAAGGCCGAGGGGTAATCGACCAACTGCTGCCCCTGTTGATTGCGCAGATGCCCGAATACGACCACACCATCCAGCGCGTCAACCGTGCCCGCGGAATCCAGATGCTGCAGGACCGCAACACCTTCACCTGCGACCCGACGCTGCTGTGGACACCCCAACGTGAGGAATATGTGCAGTTCTCCCTGCCCTACCTGGGCGTGCTCAGTGGCGGCCTGGTGGGCCGCAAGGAAAGCCAGGCACTGGTGGCCCCCTATCTGCAGGGCCAGCAGGTAGACCTGCACGGCCTGCTGAGCAAAACCGCACTGAAACTCGGGGTGGTTGCCGAACGCAGTTATGGCCTGCAGATCGACAGCATTTTGCGCCAGCTGCCAGACACTGTGCTCAGCCGCCATTACGGTAACGAAGCCACCGCCAACCTGCTGCAGATGCAGCAGTTGGGGCGCCTGCGCCTGGTGCTCGGCTACTGGCCTGAGGTGCGTTACCTGATCCAGCAGCAAGGCGCCGCGCTGGCCGATTATCAGTTTTATCCAGTGCAGGGGGTGGAGCGCTACCAGTTTCTGCACGTGGGGTGCTCGGACAGCGAACTGGGGCGCGCTGCAGTGGCGCATATCGACCAGTTGCTGCCTGCGTTGCGACGGGACGTGCTGCCTGGGCTGTATGCCCACTGGCTGGATCCGGTCTCGCGCAGAAACTACCTGGAAGAAAGCCAGCGTTTCTTCGAAGCCCATTAAACGCCTACACCGGCTATCGCCGGCGAGCCAGCTCCCAGAGAAAAATGCATAACTTATTGATTTAGCGGGGACTGTGTGGGAGCGGGCATGCCCGCGAAAAATCCAGCGCGGTGGCTGGCACCGGCTACGCCGGTGTTCGCGGGCACGCCCGCTCCCACACAGGCCGCGTCGCACTTACGAATTGAGTCAGCGGCGCGACAGGGCCGGTAGAGAACCCAGAAAAAAGAAACCCCGGGCGCTGGGGAAGGACGCCCGGGGTCAAGCGAAAGCCCTTGAGGACTTCCCGTGGCAGTTTTGCCAGCGCCGGAGCAAAGCGCTGGCTGGCTGCCGCTACTGTGTCAGATGAATCCTTTAGGCAAAGGTTCCCTGCGGTTGCTGGCGTTGTTGCAGCGCAGCGATCACGCAAGGCTGCAGCCGCCCCTCGGCTATCTGCAGGTCACGGTGCAAACCATCCACCAGGTCGATCAACAGGCGGTGTTCCTGTAACTGGCGCTCACTGACAGTGCGCTGCAAGGTCACCCCCGTGAGGCCGCCTTGAACCGTGAGCTGGCGATTACCGTTGGCATCGGCAACGCCGAGGTGGGTCTGATAAGGGCTCAGTGCATCGTTGAGCAGGCTGCAGATTCTTTCCATCCGGTTCACTCGCTGCATGGTGGGATATAGAGCAACTGACCCGCGGGCACAGCGGAAAGTTCGCCTTGCTATGGCCGTTGTCGATGCCGCGCCTGCAGCGTCTGCAGGGGGGGGGCGCGGCGCCCGCCGCCCAAAGCACCCCGCCGGCGCCGGCCGGGGGCAGCCACAAGCACAGGAGGGCCGAGAGGGGGGGCGGGACC